>JBKPBM010000099.1:0-5220 GCA_046744325.1 Actinomycetota bacterium
CCCGGGCGGGGTCGCCCTCGTCGCCGGCTGCGATGCTGCCCTCGCGCTCGCGCCGCGCGAGGACCATGGCCAGCCCCAGGAGGACGGCGATGGCCACGCCCGAGCCGATGAGCCCGCGTCCGATCGATCGATCGTTGTAGCGCAGCTCGATCGTGTGGCGTCCGGCCGGGACGGCGACGGCTTGGTCGACGTAGTCGGCCACGAGCAGGGGCACGGGATGCCCATCCATCTCGGCATGCCAGTTGGGGTCCCAGACGTTCCTGATGAGCAGGACCGCGGGCGCGGCCGCATCGAGCGTCACCTCGGCGTGCTGCTGGCCGAGCTGCCGGTACGTCGCGGACCCGAGGTCCGCCCCCGGGCTCGGCAGGCCCGCGAGGCCGATCGGTTGCTCGGTCACCACTTCAGTGTTCGGGTCGAAGCCGGCCGCGGTCACCGCCGACAGCGCCTCCGCGGGACTCCCCACCCGACGGACGGCGCCAACGACGCTGACCCGGGTCTGCCCCGGGTCACGCCGATACAGCACCCACTGGCGATCCTGCAGCACCGGCGTGTCGCCGGCCGGCAGGTCTCGAGTGAGGGGCGCGATCACCCAGCGGATATCGAGCAGGTCGAGCGCGACGCGCGGGAGCGTGGACAGGAACGAGTAGTTGTACGGGTTCGTGAGGCCCCGACTGACCGTGCGAACGAACAACCAGTAACGGAGCAACTGGACCGCCTGATAGCCGCCCACGTTCTCGATGTCGAAGAGCATCCCCTGGTTGTTCTGGAGGCTCCGATAGCTCAACACCTCCTCGCCCCCAGCGCGGGAGCCAACGGCCACGTAGCGGCCGCCGGGGTGGGCGGCGAGGAACTTCGAGAGGACCGTCGGCGAAACCCACTCGCTCGTCGGCGCGTTTGGGTGCAGGCCGCTCCGGATCAGCCCGAGGCCGGCGGTGAACGCATGGGGCTCGGGCCGGACCCTGGTGCTCGCCAGGATCTCACCGCCGAGCAGGAGGGGGATCACCCCGATGGCCACCCCACGGATCACCCTGTGGCGACCTACGGCTGCGAACAGCACCGGGATCGTGACCACCGCGCCCGCCAATGGGAAGAGCAGCCAGCCGATCCCCGCCCCGAACGCGGCCGGGAGGGCCAGCCAGATGACCAGGCCGGTCACCAGGATCGACGCTCGCTGGCGCCAGGTCCGGGGCTCGAGCCACGCTTCGACCCCGAATCCCGCCAGGGCGAAGATCGCCACGAGCGCACCCAGCGAGATCCAGAACGGCCGGTGAAGGTACTGGTCGACGACCGTGAGGTCCGCGATCCGGGCGGGGATGTGGCTCACGACGACGTTGAGGCCGAGCAGGTAGCAGGCGCCACCGTAGAGCGCGAAGGCCACCACCACCGTCCGGTGGCGGCGGGACCAGAACGCGGCCACGACCATCAGAAGCACGACGGTCCCGAGATAGCGACCGGGCACGGTGGACAGCGTGAGCGGCCACTTCGGGGGGGCGGTGTCTCCAGGGAACGCCGGCTGGCCGCTGCTGCCCAGGGAGGCCGAGAGATCGTGGACCCGGCCATACCCCAGCGCCAGGTCCGTGTGCGCGGCGAGCGCGAGCCTGGGCAGGAGGAACGCCAGGGCGACCACGGGGATCGAGGCGCCCAGGACGCCCAGCGAGGAGATCGCCGTCAGCGGTGTCCATCGCCGTGACCGAACCGCCTCGATCGCCGCCCCCAGGACGAAGGCGAGCAGCGCGAGGGAGCCGATCAGGAGGCCGACGGTCAGGTGGGCGGCCGCGATCTGCATCCACGCGAGCCCCGTGACCACAGCCCAGGGGAGCCTCCTCGACCATCTGTCGGCGTGGAGATAGCGGGACGCTGCCGCCAGCGTGGGCATCGTCCAGGCGATGGCGCCGGGGAACCGAAGGGTCAGGGCGATCCCCGACACGGAGAGCAGCCCGGCGATGCCCAGGCCGGCCACCGTGGCCGCGAGCCTGGGCGCCCGTTCACTTCGAAGGAACGCGTACGCGCCGAGCCCTGCGATCATCGGCTGCACCACCATCGCCCACCGGATGGCCTGGTCGGGATGCAGGACGGTGAACAGGAGCATCACCGGGACGTACATCCACCCCGACTGCGGGTCCGCCGCGAACGGGGTCCCCGAGAGCGCATACGGATTCAGCGCGGGGAGGTGCCCGGCCCTCAGTCCCTGGCCCAGGAAGTCCCACATCGGCATCCAGTAGCGGACGGGATCGTCCGCCATGATGCGCCCGTGCAACGCGAACGCGCGCATGAGCCACACGACGGCTCCCACGATCAGCACGGGACCGCCGATGGCCGCGATGAACCGCCGGAGCCTCGCCCGGCGGTCGGGGCGGAAGACCGGACCAACCGGCCGGTCCTGCGAGGTCATGGTGGCGTCCGAGATGCCGGCCATGCTACGCCGGGGTCCGGGCCGCGGGGACGATTGGGCGCGGGGCCGGACGGGTACTGGCGACGCTGACCTATGCTCCCCTGCCGATCCGATCCGCCCCGTACAATGTCGCCGGCTTCCTCCGCTGTTCGCCCGGCGCCGGAGGCGCCGTGAGTCACGTGGAAGGAGACACCGCATGCGAATCCTGATCCTCGGGGGCGACGGGTACCTCGGGTGGCCCACCGCCATGTACTTCTCCGCGCGGGGCCACGAGGTCCACGTCGTGGACAACTACCTGCGGCGGCGGGCCCACCAGGAGGCCGGCACCGACTCGCTGGTCCCATTGCCGGAGAGCCTCCCCGCCCGGGCGCAGGCCTGGCGCGAGGTTACGGGCCACGCCATCGGGGTCACCGAGGGCGACCTGTGCGATTGGGAGGTCACCGAGCCGCTGTTCCGCGGCTTCCAGCCCGAGGCCATCGTCCACTACGGGGAGATGCCCTCGGCGCCCTACTCGCTGATCGATCGCGAGCACGCCGTGTTCACCCAGTACAACAACGTGGTCAACACCCTGAACGTGCTGTTCGCCATGCGCGACTTCACCCCCGACGCCCACCTGGTGAAGCTGGGGACCATGGGCGAGTACGGGACCCCGAACATCGACATCGAGGAGGGGTGGCTGGAGGTCACCCACAACGGCAGGACCGATCGCGTGCTGTTTCCCAAGAAGCCGGGGTCGCTGTACCACGCGTCGAAGGTCCACGACTCGGTGAACATCGAGTTCGGGTGCCGGATCTGGGACCTGCGGGCCACCGACCTCAACCAGGGCGTGGTCTACGGGATCGAGACCGAGGAGACGATCCTGGATCCGCGCCTGGCCACCCGGTTCGACTACGACGAGGTGTTCGGCACCGCGCTCAACCGGTTCTGCCTCCAGGCCGTGATCGGCCATCCCCTGACGGTCTATGGCAGGGGCGGGCAGACCCGGGGCTACCTGAACATCGTGGACACGCTGCGGTGCGTCGAGCTGGCCACCCTCAACCCCGCCGCTGCGGGCGAGTTCCGGGTGTTCAACCAGTTCACCGAGCAGTTCTCCATCAACGAGCTGGCCGACGTGGTGCAGAAGGCGGGGGCCGACTACGGGCTGGACGTGGCCGTCGAGCACGTGGACAACCCACGGGTGGAATCGGAGGAGCACTACTACAACGCCAGGCACCAGCACCTGCTGGACCTGGGGCTGAAGCCGCACCTGCTGTCCGAGACGCTGGTCGAGTCGATGTTCTCGGTAATCGAGCGCCACCGGGACCGGGTGATCCGCGACGCCATCATGCCGAAGACGCGGTGGCGCCCCGAGCCGGCCGCCACCACCGTCACGGCCGGATAGGGACCCATGGTCGCCCTCACCAACCCGTTCATCCCCATCCGCATCGTCGGCGGGGTGTTCGGGGTGATCCTGCTGGCCTCGACCATCCGCCGGTACGGACGCCGCGACGTCTCGCGGCTCAACCTCATCATCACCGGGACGGTGACCGCGGCCATCGTGGTGCTGGCCATCGTGCCGGCCCTGTTCCGTCCACTGTTCGACGCCCTGCAGTTCAAACAGGGAAACCAGCGCCAGCTGGTGGCGGCGCTGGTGTTCGCGGTGTTCATCCTGTTCGCGCTGATCCTGCGGGCGAACTCCAACGTCGACGCCAACGCCGCGTCCGTCCGCCTGCTGATCCAGGCGCTCACGGTGAACGCGTTCGATCCGGCCCAGGCCGAGCAGCTCCCCCCCGGGTGCCTGGTGGTGGTGATGCCGGCCCACAACGAGGCCGACAACATCGGGGCGGTCCTGGCGTCGATGCCGCGCACGGTCGAGGGCCTGCCGGTGGCCACGCTGGTGGTCGACGACGCATCGGAGGACATCACCTCGGAGATCGCCACAAAGGAGGGAGCGCTGGTGGCCCGCACCCCGATCCGTCGCGGGCAGGGGATGGCCCTGCGGGTCGGCTACGAGATCGGGCTCAGGATGGGGGGCTCGGTCATCGCCTCGCTCGACGCCGACGGGCAGCACGACCCGGACGAGCTCTCCAAGGTGGTCCGCCCGATCCTGGACGGGCACGCCGACATGGTGGTGGGATCGCGACGGCTGGGCGAGTTCGAGAAGGAGAGCCACCTCCGGCACCTCGGCATGTACCTGCTCTCCGGGGTGGTCTCGCTGCTGCACGGCGAGCGCATCACCGACGTGTCCAGCGGCTACCGGGCCACCAGCGCCGAGCTCCTCCGGCGCCTGGACCTCGAGCAGGATCAGTACAGCTCGGAGATCCTGGTGGAGGCCCTCCGCCACGACGCGAGGATCAAGGAGGTCCCGATCACGGTGCGGGCCAGGGCCAGCGGGGTGTCGAAGAAGCCGAGCTCACTCAAGTACGGGTTCCGGTTCACCAAGGTCATCATCCAGACCTGGCTTCGCTGAGGAGATCGGCCCCACCGCGGTCCGTCCCCTCCGGCGCCGGACCGCAAGGGCCACCACCCAGCCGATCGCCGTCGCTCCGATCGCCGGGGCCATCCCCGATGCACCTCGCACCGAGAACCCCGCGGCGCTCCACCCGAGGCTCGCGAACATGAGCATGCTCATCCCCAGGGCCGGGGCCAGCCCCACCCTGGTCACCGGGTCGGGGGGAAGGAGGCCCACCGACCATCCGCTCCCCGCGACCACCAGGACGACGAGGAGGGCGAGCGCCGTCGCCCACGCCACCACCGGCGAACCCGGCAGCGGGAGCGGAGGCGGGGGGAGCGGTCGTGCCGGCAGCGGCCCCTGCAGGATCAGGACGCCCCGAGCCACCACCCGCTCC
>JBKPBM010000258.1:0-3310 GCA_046744325.1 Actinomycetota bacterium
GTCCAGGGGCTGGCCTCATCGGTGATGGGGAGGCCCAGACAGAATTCGTTGCCTTCGGGGTCGGCCAGCACCGTCCAGGTCCAGAAGTGCTCGCGGTGTTCGGCCAGCGTCTTCGCCCCCAAGGCCTCGGCCCTGGCGATCTCGTCGGCCAGGTCCTCGGCCTCCAGATCGAGGTGGAAGCGGTTCTTGGCCACCTTCTCCTCGGGGACAGCGGCGAACCCCAGCCAGAACCCTGGCTCGGCACGGTACGCGATGGCCGCCCCGGAGGAATCGGACCAGGGCACTACCTCCCACCCGAGCAGGTCGCTCCAGAACTTTGCCAGCGCGACGGCGTCGTGGCTGTCGAACGTGCACCCGACGATCGCCGCGGTCATGGTGTCGTGTCGTCGGCGGGGGCGCCCACGCAGAACTCGTTGCCCTCGGGGTCCTGCATGACCACCCAGACGAATCCGCCCTCCCCGTGCCGCTCCCCGACGCTGGCCCCGAGATCGACCAGCCGAGCCACCTCGGCTTCGATGGTGGCGTCGGTCCCCAGGTCGAAGTGCATGCGGTTCTTGAGCGTCTTGGGTTCCGGCACGCGGTTGAACCCGAACGGGAGCGCCCGCCCACCCGGATCGCTCACGCTGGCGGACTCCGGGTCGGCGTCGTCCGGAAGGTCACGGGAGCCGTCGTCCAGGTCCCAGGCCAAGGCGGCCGCCCAGAACCTGGCCACCTTCAGAGGATGCTGGGCGTCGAACGTGGCCCCCTCGATCCGCGCGGTCACAGCTTGCTCTGCCCCTCCGCGGGCTTCTCCTGGCCGGCCCGATCGACCGGCCCTCGCAAGATACAGAACTCGTTGCCCTCGGGGTCCTGCATGACCGTCCAGAAGCTGTCGTTCTCCCCGACGAACCGGAAGACCGTGGCCCCCAGGCCCTTCACCCGCTCGACCTCGGCCTCCATGGTCTCCGGAGGGATCAGGTCGAGGTGGAGCCGGTTCTTCACCGTCTTCCCCTCGGGCACGATCTGGAACAGGATGTCCACGCCCTTCCCGGCCGGATCCTTGATCCAGGAACCGATGTCATCGATCTCCTGGAGCTCGTAGCCGAGGACGCCGCACCAGAACTCGGCCAGCCGCTTGGGATCGGCGCAGTCGACGTTCAGCGCGTCGATGGTGGATGACACGGAACTAGGCGAACGGTGGCGGGGAGATCTTGGCGCAGGCTTCCTCGAAGATGCTGAGGCCGACGCGGGCCTGGTCTGCCCGAAGGACCAGCGGCGGGGCCAGGCGGAGGGCATGGTCGCCGGCGCGCAGGACCAGCAGACCCCGATGCAGGCACGCCATCTCCACCGCATCGGCCTGCTCGCCGGTGGCGAACTCGATCCCGATCATGAGCCCGCGTCCGCGGATCTCCTGGATCAACGGTTGCCGCCGCTGGAGATCGCGCAGCCCGTCGAGCAGCAGCCAGCCGATCCGAGAGGCGTTGTCGATCAGCCCGCCCTCAAGGAGCTCGAAGGTGGCCAGGGCGGCCGCGCAGCACACGGGGTTCCCCGCGTAGGTCGAACCGTGCGCGCCCTTGTCCCACGTCATCAGCTCGTCGCGGGCGATCATCGCCCCCAAAGGCATCCCGCTGGCGATCCCCTTGCCGGCCAGCGCGATGTCCGGGACGACGTCCTCGTGCTCCAGGGCCCACATCATCCCGGTGCGCCCCATGCCCGTCTGGATCTCGTCGGCAACCAGCAGGATCCCGTGGCGCGAGCACATCTCCCGAAGCTCGGCCAGCCAGCCCGCCGGCGGCACGACGTAGCCGCCCTCGCCCTGGATGGGCTCGACGAAGACTGCGGCGACCTCCGACGGCGGGATCAGGCGCTTGAAGATGACCGGCTCGATGTACTCCGAGACCGGAACCCCGTACGGCGCGTGGAGCACTCCGGGCAGCAACGGCCCGAAGCCCTCGTGGTACTTCGCCTTCGACGCGGTCAGCGACACGCTCCCGTACGACCGCCCGTGGAAGCCGCCCAGGAAGGCGATCAGGTACTGCCGCCCGGTGGAGTTCCTGGCCAGCTTGATCGCCGCCTCCACCGCCTCCGTCCCGGAGTTGGTGAGGAAGGTCCGAGCCGGCCCGCCCACCGTGGTGATCCGGTCGAGCTCGGCACACACCTCCGAGTACACGGACAGGTAGAAGTCGCCGCCCGAGTAGTGGAGGAGGCGCTCGGCCTGGTCCTGGATGGCCTTGACCACGTCGGGGTGCGCGTGCCCGGTCGAGCAGACGGCGATCCCCGCGTTGAAGTCCAGGAAGATGTTCCCGTCGACGTCCTCCAGCATCGAGCCCGCCCCTCGCGCCGGGGCGAACGGATAGGCGCGGGGAAGCGAGGGCGAGGTCACCCGGTGGTCCGCCTCGATCAGCGCGCGGGCCCGAGGGCCGGGGATCTCGGTGACCAGGCGAGGCTCGGCCAGCGATTCCAGCTGGTACCGGGAGAGCCCCGCGGCCGCGTGATCGAACGTGTGCAGCTCTGCACCCGCCGCCTCGGCCTCGCGCCGATCGGCCTCCTCCTCATCGGACAGGCGCCGCGCCTCCACGGTTCGCCTCAGTCCTGGATGACCGTCTGGCTCTGCTCGCGAAGGTACTGCTGCACGTAGTGCAGCCCGCCCCCGGCCTTTCCGCTGGTGCCCGAGCCCTTCCAGCCGCCGAACGGCTGCATGCCCGGCCACGCCCCGGTGGTCGCCCCGGCCCGGCGGTTCACGTAGACGACACCGGCCTGGATCCGGTCGAGGAACCGCTGCTGCTCGGCCTTGTCCTCGGAGTAGAAGCCGGCCGTCAGCCCGTACTCGGTGTCGTTGGCCCGCTCCATCGCCTCGTCGAGGGAGTCGACCGCCCCAACGGCGACGAACGGGACGAACAGCTCCTCCTTCCACACCCGGTGGTCGAGGGGAGCCTCGACGATGGTCGGCTGGACGAAGTTGCCGCGAGCAAGGTCGCCCTCGGCGATCCGGTCGCCCCCGAGGAGCACCTTCCCCCCGCCGGCCCTCACGTCCTGCACGGCCTGCTGGTGCGTGTCCACCGCCTTCGTGTTGATCACCGGGCCCATGTACACGTCGCGCTGGAGTGGGTTGCCGACCTTCAGCTTCGACGCCTTCTCAACCAGCTTGTCGACGAACTGGTCGTACACCGGGCGCTCGACGTAGACCCGCGAGCACGCCGAGCACTTCTGGCCCCCGAACCCGAACGCCGAGCGCATGACACCCTCGGTGGCCTTGTCGAGGTCGGCCTTGGCCGAGACGATCGTCGGGTTCTTGCCGCCCATCTCGCAGATGGCGGGCTTCGGGTAGTCC
>JBKPBM010000126.1:0-3465 GCA_046744325.1 Actinomycetota bacterium
GCCCTGGACCTCCACGTCCGGGAGGGTTCCGATGACCAGGATCTCGTCCCGGTCGGTGGCCACCTCCGATGGGCCGGTGAACCAGTCCTGGGGGATCCGCCCCGCGAACCAGCCCTGGATCGTCTCCTCCTCCGATGCGTCCATGCCCGCGTCCTCCTCTCTCCGAGCGCAAGATCTGTCGCGTAAGTTAGATTACACACTTACAACCACGAAGCGTCAAGGGGAGATCGGGCAGGCCGTCGAGAGCCCAGGACAAACTTGAGAGCCTCACCCGTGACCGGCTCAGGTTGAACGGGCAAAATGCACGCCCGGGCGAGCTTCAGGCGGACTCGGCTACCTCACGCACCCTCTGGAGCGGGGCCACGTGCTGCCTTCAGGGCGCGCAGATCCTCAAGGACCTGCTCGGGATGTGCCGGGATGTCGGTGACGCGATAAGCGCGGGCGATCACCCCGTCTGGATCGATCAGGTACGTGCGCCGCTTGGCGTACGCGGGCGAGGATTCCTCCGCCGCTCGCCGGGTCTCGTAGGTCGACCCTACGGTCCGATCTGGGTCGGAGAGCAGGCGGAAAGGGAACCCGTTCTTGTCCGCGAATCCGCGATTGTCGTGAGGGGTATCGAAGGACGCGCCCAGCAGGACGGCGTCTTCGGCTTCGAACTCCGGGGCTCGGTCACGGAACCCCCGCCCCTCCGTCGTTCAACCCTCGGTGTACGCCATGCGGAACCACCACAGGACAACCCACGAGCCACGAAGCTCCGAGAGGGAGACCGGGTTGCCATCCTGGTCGGGCAGCGTGAACTCCGGAGCCCGTGTCCCTTCGGCGAGCAGGATCGTCACCTCCTGAATCGTGGTCCCGGGCGGACGCCCGAGTCTACCGAGTCGCGGCTGCTGTACTTCGCTCGTCCGCCGTCTCAGGCGGCCTGTTCGTCGCTGTCCGCGCCGTCGCCGGCCTGAAGTGCGATGGCCAGCACCTGATCGATGCTCTCGACCGGGTGGAACGCCATCTCCTCCCTCACCTGCTCGGGCACGTCGTCGAGGTCGCCCTCGTTTCGCTTTGGAAGGATGACCTCCTTCAGACCCGCACGATGTGCGGCCAGGACCTTCTGCTTGAGCCCACCGATGGGGAGCACTCGGCCCTGGAGCGTGACCTCGCCGGTCATGCCGACGGTGGCCCTGACGGGCCGGCCGGTGAGGAGAGAGGCCAGCGCGGTGGTCATGGTCACCCCGGCGCTTGGCCCGTCCTTCGGCACCGCCCCGGCCGGGACGTGGACGTGGAAGCGCCCCTCGAGGTTCCTCGATTCGATCCCGAGCCCCTCCGCGTGCGAGCGGACGTAGCTGAGCGCGATCTGCGCGGACTCCTTCATCACGTCGCCGAGCTGGCCGGTGAGGGTCAGTCCGGGTTCGCCCTCCATACGCGTGGCCTCGATGAAGAGGACGTCGCCACCGGTTCCGGTGACGGCCAGGCCGGTGGCCACGCCGGGGACCGAGGTGCGATCGGCGGCCTCGAAGAAGAACTTCTGGCGGCCCAAATGCTCACGCAGGTCGGTCACGTCGACCTTGATCGGCCCTGGTCGCTGCCCGGTATCCAACGCCGCACCATTTTGAGGCTCATTTTGGTGCGGTTCGCGGGAAGCCTCGGAGGCAACCCGGGTGGCCACCTTGCGCAGGAGCTTGCCGATCTCCCGCTCGAGGTTCCGAACGCCCGCCTCGCGCGTGTAGTCGCCCACGATGGCGCGAAGGGCCTCGTCGGTGATCTCGACCTCCGACGGGTCGAGGCCGTTGCGCTCGAGCTGCCGGCTCAACAGGTGATGGCGGGCGATGGCCACCTTCTCGTCCTCGGTGTAGCCGTCGAGACGGATGACCTCCATCCGGTCGAACAGCGGGCCGGGGATCGTCTCGGCCACGTTTCCCGTGGCGATGAACAGGACCTCGCTCAGATCCAGGTCGACATCGAGGTAGTGGTCCCGGAACGTGTGGTTCTGCGCCGGGTCCAGGACCTCAAGCAGGGCAGACGAAGGGTCACCGCGCCAGTCCGCGCCCACCTTGTCGATCTCGTCCAGCATCATGACCGGGTTCTTCGTCCCGGCGTCCTTCAGCGCCCGAACGATCCGACCCGGGAGCGCCCCCACGTAGGTCCGCCGGTGGCCTCGGATCTCCGCCTCGTCGTGGATCCCGCCCAGCGACACGCGGACAAACCGGCGGCCAAGCGCGCGAGCCACCGACTCGCCCAGCGAGGTCTTCCCGACGCCGGGCGGCCCGATCAGAGTCAGGATGGCGCCGGAGCCTCGACCGCTGGAGACCTCGGCCAGCCCGCGCTCGGCGCGCAGCTTGCGCACCGCCAGGTACTCGATGATCCGGTCCTTGACATCGTCCAAGCCCGTGTGGTCCTCGTCGAGGATCCGCCGCGCCTCGGCGATGTCCAGATTGTCGTCGGTGCGGGTCGACCACGGGACGTCCAGCAGCCAGTCGAGGTAGGTCCGGATCCAGCCGTACTCGGGGTTCTGCTCGGAGGTTCGCTCCAGGCGCTTCAGCTCCCGCTCGGCCTGGGTCCGGACATCCTCGGGCATGCCCGCCTCGGCGATCCGCTTGCGGTACTCCTCGGCGACGTTCTCCTCGTCGTCCTCGCCGAGCTCCTTGCGGATGGCGTCCATCTGCTGGCGCAGGATGTACTCGCGCTGGTTCTTCTGCAGGCCCTCCGTGACCTCGCTGCGGATCTTGTCCTTGAGCGAGACCTCGGCGAGGGTCTCCTTCGCCCACTCGAGCACCTTCGCCAGGCGCTGCTCGACGTCCAGGGTCTCGAGGACCTCGACCTTCTGAACGAATGAGAGGTCCGGCGAGTAACCGGCCATGTCGGCCAGGGCGCCGGGCTCGTCGATGCCGCGCAGGAACTCCATGACCTGGGGAACGCCGCGCGCCTCGACGATGGCCTCGATGGTGGCGCGATACTGCTTGGCCAGCTCGAGGGCCCGAGGGGACGGCTCTCCATCTTCGACGGCCTCGACCTGCACCCACACCGCGTCACCGGTCCCGGCGACTCCGGAGCCGATCAGGGCGCGATGCAAACCCCGGATGACCAGAGCCTCGACCCCGCTGGGGGTCCGGCCCATCTCCTCGATCTGGGCCACCGTGCCGACACGCGCGTACTTGCCCTCCTCGGTGCGGGGGACCAGCAGAAGGGTGTCGTCGGCCTGGTGGGCGGCCTGCACCGCGCCCCGGGCCTCGGTGGTCTCCAGGGTGAGCGTTACCACCATGTGGGGCAGCACGACGCCCGTTTGAAGGGGAAGCAAGGGAAGGATCCTGGTCTCGAGCTTCTCGGCCATCGTTTCTCCTCGTCAGGCGGTTCAGGTACCGTTGGTTGCCACAACGGTTCGGGCGGCGCTCATATTCCGGTTGCGTCCCCCCCATGATATAAAGCTGAGCGCCTTACACTCAACCTCAGGGGTCTATCCGGCGACTCGGCCTCGAG
>JBKPBM010000029.1:0-3700 GCA_046744325.1 Actinomycetota bacterium
GCCGGTGGCCGTCCCCGGTTGGTACTGCCCTTCCGCGAACACGATGTCGCTTCCAACCGTGTAGGCGAGGGAGTCAACCGCACGGGCGGATTCCGATGCCCGGTGGTCCGTATGCACGCGGACGTTGGTGAAGTCGTGTCCAAGCCGCGCGCGCATGAGCGACTGGGTGATCCGATCGAGCGGCCGCCCCGGCTGCCGGAGGGCCTCGTGGACGACCGCGGGCGCCTCGGCTACGCGGCCCGAAGGGAGGGAGCCGAACCGCCGCAGCCGGGTTTCGTCTTCCGGCTCGGCAGTGCAGCCCGTCGACGGACAGGGGTGGTCCCCGCATCGCTGGAGGAGCGCCGAGCGCCGGGCGGTCAAGGCGGGCTGAGGCGCGCGCTCGACCACCGGGGCCGCTAGGGTCGCCACGCGGCCAGCCCTTCGTAGACGGTGTGCGCGACCTGCCGGCCGAAGGCATCCGGTCTGCCCACCTTCCGGCCGGGCGCGACGTGCAGGTCCAGCCGCTCCCGCTCGGCGGGCTCTGACAGGGCGTGGGGCAGCCCTTCGGACCCGAGGAGCCCTGCGATGTGCGCCCGGAGCGCTTCGGCGATCGCGGGGCCGTCGTCGCGCCGGAACCCGTGCAGGACCAGTTCCTCGTTGTGCAGGTCGATCGAGCCCGGAGGGGGGGCGTCCGCGCGTCCCCGTCCGCGGCTCACGACCACCCTCCGATCTCGGCCTCGGTGAGGGTCTTCTCCAGCTTCGCGTACTCGCTGCGCGCGGCCCGGAGCAGGTGCCCCATCCCGATCGGCACGGCCTCGTCGGCGGCCAGGAAGGCCGCGTTGACGGCCATGTTCCGGATGTTCCCCCCGGCGACGTTGAGCGACGCGAGGCGGTCGAGGTCGATCCCATCCACCGGCGCTTCCGGCGGGAACACCCCGCGCCAGATCCTCATGCGGAGCTCGCGGTCGGGGAACGGGAAGTGCACCACGAAGCGGATGCGCCGGAGGAACGCCGGGTCCAGCGCCTCCTTCATGTTCGTCGTGAGGATGGCCAGGCCGCGGTAGGACTCCATGCGCTGCAGGAGGTAGCCGACCTCGATGTTGGCGTAGCGGTCATGGCTGTCCTTGACCTCGCTGCGCTTGCCGAACAGGGCGTCGGCCTCGTCGAAGAGCAGGACCCCGCCGCCCTCCTCGGCCGCGTCGAACACCCTGCGCAGGTTCTTCTCGGTCTCCCCGATGTACTTGCTCACCACCTGGCTCAGGTCGATCCGGTACAGATCCAGCCGCAGCTTGGAGGCCAGCACCTCGGCGGCGAGGGTCTTGCCCGTGCCGCTGGCCCCGACGAACAATGCGCTGATCCCCAGGCCCCGGGCATCCCTCGCCCCGAACCGCCAGGTGTCGTAGACCGTCGACCGATTCCGGGCCTGCACCAGGATCTCCCGAAGCGTGGCGGTCTGGCTCTGGGGGAGGACCAGGTCGTCCCAGTCGGCCGGCGCCTCGACGCGCTGGGCCAGGTCCTCCAGCCTGGGGCGGGTCTGTTCGCGGCACGCGTCCCACAGGGCCTCGACCACCGGCCCGGGCGCTCCGTCCGATCCGATCCTTCTCAACCCCGGCCGCGCCTCGTCCCAGGACTCCCGGATCGCCCGCGTCCCGAGGTCGAACTGCGAGACCAGTGGGTCGATGGCGCCGTCCAGGCCGGGGTGGCCAACCAACCGCCCCCACAGGGACCGCTGCTCAGGCAGCGAGGGCTTGCGCACCGAGAAGGCAACGGCCGGGCGGGCTCCGGAGCGGTGGCGCTCGGTGCTGCCCAGGATCACCGGCGCCTCGATCGAATCGACCAGCTGACCGACCACTCGATCCCTGGTGGGGTCGGGGGTCCCCTGGTCGTCGCGGTCGATCAGCAGGACGCTCCGGCCCAGGGCCGCCTCGCGCTCCCACAACCGCGCCAGGGCATCCACCTCGTGGGGCTCGGTTGGCAGCGCCTCTGCGTCCATCGACCAGGCGGCCATCCCCACCAGGCGCCCGGCCTCGGCGACGATGGCGGCGCGCGTGGCGGGATCGGCCCCCGAGAGCTGCACGAGGGCCGGAGCGGGGCCGTCTCGAGGCTCCGACCACGTCGCCACGATCCGATCGGCCAGGTCGCGGTGGGAGGGAACGAGGTCGGACTCGCCGGGCACGCTGCGAACCATCCCCGCCAGGCGTTCGTCCAGGTGGTTCACCCCCGCCAGGAAGTGAAGGATGCGCTCGTCGATCCGAAGCGGGTTGGTCGTGATGGACGGGCCGGAGCCCACGTCCACCAGTCGCCACCGACGCAGGGGGGCGACCGGGGTGATGGCGCTCCAGTGAGCGCCGGGGAGCGCGGCCAGGGCGAGGCCGAACGTGGGGTATGGCCGCGTGGGGTCCCCGCCCGCCGTGGCGCAGAGGCTGGCGAAGGTGGTATCGAGCTCGACGCCGGCGCAGAGCACCAGCAACGAAGCCTCGAACTCGGACAGGCCGAATGTCCGCACCACGGTCTCCAGCGCGAACGGCTCGGGCGATCCCTCCAAGGGGGTCTCCGGACCGCGCGTCGTCTGCGAGGACGATGCGTGGGGGGATCCGCGAGCGTGGGCCTGCAGCAGGTCGCGCAGCCGGGCCAGCGCAGCCGTGAGGTGGCGCTGGTTCTCGTCGACCCACGTCGTGGCCGCGCCGTTCACGAGAGGGTCACCAGTGGCCCGGTGAAGTCGCCGTTGACGTCGGTGTCCAGCCGGCTGTCCGCCCCGTCGACCACCAGCTGCGCGAGGTAGGTCCCGAGGCTCAGGCCCGAGACCGGCACCGGCACGGTCGTCCCCGCGCTGGCCAGGGAGGGCGCGGCGATGACGTCCAGCCGGGCCCCTGTGACCTGGTCGAGGAGGACCAGCGACAGATCCTGACCCGCCCTCACGGTCACATCCGTCTGGAGCGTGATCGTGCCGCTGGCCGCCGTCCCCGACACCACCGTCCCAGTGACTAGTGGATGCAGGACGAAGGAGGCCACGTTCGACGCTTCGCCGACGTGCGGGACGGGCGGAGAGCCCAGCAGCAGCTGCTGGATCACCTGCACGGTCTGGGTGCCCGGGCGCAGGGTCCCGCCCGGCAGGGAGGCAAGGTTGAAGGTCACCCTGAGGTCCGTGGCGTGCACCGGTTGGCGGTCCGAGCCGGCGATCCGGACCAGGGTGAGGTCGCCCAGGAGGTGGCGCCCGGCCAGGGCGATGATGTCGGAGGCGAAGATCGGACCGCCCGGATCGGATTCGGACTCCACGCGTTCGATGACGGGACCGCGGAGCTGGCGCACCGCCAGGTCGCGCTCCAGCACCGGGAGCGAAGGTCGCGGCGTCACGTCCTCCTCGATCAGCACCACGGATGCCTGGTAGGCGACGGAGAGGGCGTAGGGCGTCTGGAAGAACACCGACCACAGCTTGGAGAGCTCCTCCAGCGTGAGCGCGAGCGGCGTGAACTTGATCCGGTCCACCTGATCCCCGAGGTCCGTTGCCGCCAGCGAGGGGTAGGTGGGCGGGGTGGCCGTGGCCGCGGTCTTCACCGCGGCGATGGTCTGGGCGGTGATCAGGGGCTGCGAGTGCAGGGTGCGCACCACGCTCCCGAGCAGCCGTTGCGGCTCCAGCTCATCGTCGGACCCGGAGAAGGTCAGCAGGTAGTGCAGGTCCAGCGCGGCCTGTGGCCTGCGGACCACCTGGCCGTTCGAGGCC
>JBKPBM010000062.1:0-8457 GCA_046744325.1 Actinomycetota bacterium
GATTAGAGCATGCCGGTACAGCGCGTCTCCGGGGTGCACACCGGCCAGGCCCGACCCGACCTCGAGGAAGAGGTCCATCGCGGCGTCCTCTTGACCACGGTGGGGAGGGCCCTTGCCTGGGCGCGCAAGAACTCCATGTGGCCCGCCACGTTCGGTCTTGCCTGCTGCGCCATCGAGATGATGGCGGCCGGCGCCGCCGACTACGACCTGTCCCGGTGGGGGATGGAGATCTTCCGGGGCTCGCCGCGCCAGGCGGACCTGATGATCGTGGCCGGCCGGGTGTCCCAGAAGATGGGGCCGGTCCTGCGGACCATCTACGACCAGATGCCCGAGCCCAAGTGGGTCATCTCCATGGGCGTGTGCGCCAGCAGCGGCGGGATGTTCAACAACTACGGTCTGATCCAAGGCGTGGACACCATCGTGCCCGTCGACATCTACGTGCCGGGGTGCCCGCCGCGGCCCGAGATGCTCATGTACGGGATTCTCCGACTGCACCAGAAGGTGCAGCGCGAAGCCCGGATCAACTGAAGGGGATGCGGATGCGGGCGAACGAGCTGGCCGAGCGGGTGCGGGAGCGGTTCCCCGAGACCCTGGCGGCGCGCGACGAGGTGACGATCACGGTCGAGCCGGCCGCCCTGATCGACACGCTGAGCCGTTTGCGCGACGAGGACGAGCTGCGGTTCGGGTTCCTGTCCGACCTGACCTGTACCGACTGGCCCGGGCTCGATCCCCGGTTCTGGCTGGCGTACCACCTGCTGTCGATGGACCACGGGCACCGGGTCCGGGTGAAGGTGGGCCTAGGGCCCGAGCCCGACCCTCCTCACGTGGCCTCGGTGACCGCCCTGTTTCCCACGGCCGACTGGCTGGAGCGCGAGGTCTTCGACTTCTTCGGGGTGGTCTTCGACGGGCACCCCGACCTGCGGCGCATCGAGATGCCCGAGGACTGGGTGGGCCACCCCCTGCGCAAGGACCAGCCCATGGCGGGGGTGAACACCCAGTACAAAGGGGCGTTCATCCCGCCGCCCGACCAGCGGGGGCTGTGAGCGTGAGCGCGCGGTCGGTCCCGGGCGCGGTGCGCGAGGAGACCATGATCATCAACATGGGGCCCCAGCACCCCTCGACCCACGGGGTGCTGCGCCTGGTCCTCGAGCTGGACGGTGAGTACGTCCTGTCCGCCCGTCCGGTGATCGGCTACCTCCACACGGGGATCGAGAAGAACACCGAGTACCGGACCTGGCAGCAGGGGGTCACCTTCGTCACCCGCGCCGACTACCTCTCGCCATTCTTCAACGAGCTGGGGTACTGCCTGGCGGTCGAGCGGCTGCTGGGCATCGAGGCGCCTCCTCGGGCCCAGGTCGTCCGGGTGATGGTGTGCGAGCTGAACCGCATCGCCAGCCACCTGCTGTGGCTGGCCACCACCGGGCTAGAGCTGGGGGCCATCTCGATCATGCTGTACGCCTGGCGGGAGCGGGAGGTGATCCTTCGGATCTTCGAGATGATCACCGGCCTTCGGATGAATCACGCCTACATCCGCGTGGGCGGGCTCTCGATGGACCTCCCCGAGGGCGCTACCGATCGCGTCCGGGAGTTCCTGGAGCTCATGCCCGCACGCCTGCACGAGTACGAGGACCTCCTGACCGGCAACCCGATCTGGCGCCAGCGCAACATCGGGATCGGGCACCTGTCGGTCCAGGACATGCTGGCGCTGGGCGTGACCGGGCCGATGCTCCGGGCCGGGGGGATGGCCCGCGACGTCCGCAAGGACGAGCCGTACGGCGGGTACGAGACCTACGACTTCGAGGTGCCCGTCCGGACCGAGAGCGATTGCTTCGCCCGGTACCAGGTCCGGCTGGAGGAGATCCGCCAGTCGCTGCGGATCGTCGAGCAGTGCCTGCAGCGCCTGGAGCCCGGGCAGGTCATGGTGTCCGACCCGAAGGTCCGATGGCCGGCCCAGCTCTCCGTCGGTCCGGACGGCATCGGGAACTCGCCGTCGTACGTGAAACACATCATGGAGGAGTCGATGGAGGCCCTGATCAACCACTTCAAGATGGTCACCCAGGGCTTCAAGGTCCCGCCCGGGGAGGTCTACCAGCCGGTGGAGTCTCCCCGCGGCGAGCTGGGCTTCTACGTGGTGTCGAACGGCGGCGTCCGCCCGTACCGCGTGCACATCCGGGCGCCGTCGTTCGTCAACCTCCAGGCGGTCCCGCAGATGATCGAGGGAGGGCTGATCGCGGACGTGGTCGCCGCGGTGGCCAGCGTGGACCCGGTCATGGGGGACGCCGACCGGTGAGCGAGGCGCTGCCGCTCACGCCGTCGTGGCAGGTCGGCCAGCTGGCCCCCCTGCGCGTCCTGGCCGAGGACGTCGAGGGGCCGGTCCTGTCCGAGGACGCCCGCCGAGACGCCGCCCGGATCATCGAGCGCTATCCGACCAAACGTTCGGCGCTGGTTCCGCTCCTGTACCTGGTCCAGTCCCAGGTGGGCTGGGTCCCTCGCCAGGGCATGCGGGAGGTGGCCGAGCTTCTGGGGCTCACCACCGCAGAGGTCGAGGCCGTGGCCACGTTCTACACCATGCTCAAGCTGCATCCCTGCGGGAAGTACGTGGTGTCGATCTGCACCAACCCGTCCTGTGCCCTACTCGGCGGGCGGCGGCTGTACGAGCGGGCGAAGGAGCTGCTGGGGGACCAAGCCGAGCGGATGACGGCCGACGGCGCGTTCACGCTGGAGGAGGAGGAGTGCCTGGCCGCATGTGACCAGGCGCCGGTGGTGGCGGTGAACTACGTCTTCTTCGACAAGGTCACGGAAGACGGGCTGGAGGCGATGCTCGAGGGAATGCGCCGTGGGGAACCGCCCCGGGCACCCCGCGGCGGCGTGCCGGGGGAGCTGACCGAGATCTCGCGCGTCCTGGCCGGCCTGGGGGAGCAGGACGGCGATGGCTGAGTTCGAGCCCGTCCTCACCGCGCGGTGGCGAGACCCCGATGCCGTCCGGATCGACCGGTATATCGAGAGCGGGGGCTACCGGGGCCTGCGCAAGGCCCTGGCCATGACCCCCGACGATGTCATCGAGGAGGTCAAGGACTCTGGCCTTCGGGGACGCGGGGGTGCCGGGTTCCCGACCGGCACCAAGTGGTCGTTCATCCCGCAGGACACCGGCAGGCCCGTCTACGTGGTGGTGAACTTCGACGAGAGCGAGCCGGGCACGTTCAACAACCGCGAGCTGATCGAACGGGACCCGCACCAGCTGATCGAGGGGGCGATCATCTGCGCCTACGCGGTGCGGTGCCGCACCGTGTTCATCTACTGCCGGGGCGAGTTCGTCTGGCCCGGGACGGTCCTGCAGCGGGCCATCGGCGAGGCCTACGCGGAGGGGTTCCTGGGCAAGGGCATCGCCGGGACCGACGTGGACGTCGACGTCGTGGTCCACCGGGGGGCGGGGGCATACATCTGCGGCGAGGAGACGGCGCTCCTCGAGTCCCTGGAGGGCTACCGCGGCCAGCCGAGGCTCAGGCCGCCGTTCCCCGCGGTGGAAGGGCTCTACCGCTCGCCGACGGTCATCAACAACGTCGAGACGCTGTCGTGCGTGCCGCACATCCTGGATCGAGGCGCCGAGTGGTTCAAGGGCATGGGGACCGAGAAGTCGACGGGACCCGGCATCTTCTCGATCAGCGGGAAGGTCGAGCACCCGGGGAACTACGAGGCCCCGATGGGGACCACGGCCCGAGAGCTGATCGTGGGCTACGCGGGCGGGATCCGCGACGGGAAGCGGCTGAAGGCGTTCACCCCGGGCGGCTCCTCGACCCCGTTCCTGACCGAGGACCACCTTGGCACCCCGATGGACTTCGACAGCGTCCAGGCGGCCGGGTCGCTGCTGGGGACCAAGGCGATGATCGTGCTCGACGAGCGCGACTGTGTGGTCGACGCGACGCTTCGGTTCACCCAGTTCTACGCCCACGAGTCCTGCGGGAAGTGCACGCCCTGCCGCGAGGGCACCTGGTGGATGACCCGGGTGCTGCAGCGGATGGAACGCGGACACGGCCGGATGGCCGACATCGACCTGATGAAGGACGTGGGGCAGAACATGCTGTTCAAGTCCTTCTGCGCCCTGGCCGACGGGGCGGTCAGTCCCATCGACTCCTCGATCAAGTTCTTCCGCGACGAGTACGAGGAGCACGTCCGCCTGGGCCGGTGCCCGCTCAAGGAGGCCGATCGACCTCGGCTGGAGGCGGCCACGGATCGATCAGGTGGGACCACCGGTGTGACGGCGCAGGTGCTCCTCGAGGGGCTGGAGATCGAGCTGGGCGAGGTGTTGGGATGAGCCCCGATCGTGGCCCGGAGCCGGTCACGCTGGCCATCGACGGTAAGGAGATCACCGTGCCGAAGGGGACGCTGATCATCCGCGCGGCCGAGGAGCTGGGCATCGAGATCCCCCGCTTCTGCGACCACCCGCTGCTCGACCCGGTCGCGGCCTGCCGGCAGTGCTACGTGAAGGTGGAGGGCCAGCGAAAGCTCATGACCTCGTGCTCCACGCCGGTGGCCGACGGCATGAAGGTCATGACCCAGTACACCGACGACGAGGTCCACCGAGCGCAGGTGGCCGTGCTGGAGTTCCTGCTGATCAACCACCCGCTCGACTGCCCGGTGTGCGACCGGGGGGGCGAGTGCCCGCTGCAGGACCAGGCCCTGGCGTTCGGACCGGGCGAGTCGCGCTACGTCGAGGCCAAGCGCACCTACCGCAAGCCCTTGCCGCTGTCGCCGCTGGTGGCGCTGGACCGCGAGCGCTGCGTGCTGTGCGCGCGGTGCACGCGGTTCTGCGACCAGGTCAGCGGCGATCGGTTCATCGAGCTGTTCGATCGGGGAGCGGCCGAGCAGGTGGGCATCGCCCCCGGCGAGGACTTCCGCTCGCCGTTCTCCGGCAACACCATCCAGATCTGCACGGTGGGAGCGTTGACCGCGCGGACCTATCGGTTCGCCGCGCGGCCCTTCGATCTCAGAAGCGTCGACTCGATCTGCCCGCACTGCGCGTGCGGGTGCAACCTCCGGGTCGACCTGCGGAGCGGTGAGGTGGTCCGGCACCTGGCCCGGGACAACGCCGAGGTCAACGACGCGTGGCTGTGCGACAAGGGTCGGTTCGCCTTCTCCTTCCCGGATCAGCCGGGCCGTCTCACCACGCCGCTCCTGCGCGAGCGGGGGCTGGAGCCGGTGTCCTTCGCCGAGACGCTGGGCGCGGTCGCGTCATGGTGCAAGGACGGCCGGGTGGGCGTGATCGCCGGTGGGCGGCTCTCGGACGAAGATGCCTACGCCCTGTCGAAGCTCACTCGTGTGGCCTTTCGGACCAACGACGTCGACCACCGCCGGGCGGGGGGCGATCCGGACGCGGTCCCCGTCGAGGCCGCGATGGCGGCCGGGATGCCGGTGACCTACCGGGAGGTCGAGCACGCGAAGGTCATTGTGCTGGTCGGGCTGGACGCCGAGAACGAGCTGCCGATCCTGCACCTGCGCATCCGCAAGGCTGCGCGGCGAGGCGCCAGGGTCTTCGTCATCCACCCGCGTCGCACGCGCCTCTGGGATGTGGCCGAGCACATCCTCTGCCGGTCCGGGGAGCAGGCAGAGGCCCTCCGCCGCCTCATCGAGGGCGCGCCGCACGGTCCCGTGAGCGATCCTTCCAACGCTATCGTGCAGGCGGGAGCTGAGGCCGTCGTCCTGGCCGGACATCGGCTCCTCGACGTGCCCGGCGCCGTTGGTGCCGTCATGGACGCCGCTATCAGCATCGGCGCGACGTTCGCCCTGGTCAGCCGGCGGGCCAACGACCGGGGCGCGCTTCGCGCCGGTCTCCACCCTGCCCTGCTCCCGGGCGGTCGAATGGTGACCGACGCCGGCGGTCGCTCCGCGGTCGAATCTGCCTGGGGCACAGACGTCCCGGTCGACCCGGGCCGGGACACCGCGGGCATCCTCCGCGCGGCGTCAAGGCGTGAGATCGACGTGCTGTTCCTCGCTGGCGTCGACGTGCTCAGCGACTTCCCGGACGCGGCCCTGGCCCGGCTGGCCCTGGAGAACGTGGCGTTCAAGGTGGTGGTGGACGTGTCGGCCGTGGCCATGTCGATCTACGCCGACGCGATGCTCCCCGGGGCGCCGGTGATCGAGAAGGACGGCCACTACACCGACTGGGAGGGCCGCTCGCAGCGCTTCAGGCTGGTCAGGGCACCAACGGGCCTGGCCAGGTCCGAGTGGGAGATCTTCCAGGAGCTCTCCGAGACCATGGGCGTCGACATGGGGTTCCATTCGATGGACGATCTTCACGCCGAGATGGCGGCGCTGTACTCGAGCGCCGGCTCGTCGGCGTCGGCCGCGTCGCCGCAGTCCACGGCGGATCCAGGTGATGGTGTGCCCAACGATGAGCTGATGCTCTTCAGCTATCCACTGCTGGTCGACGAGGGCGCGTTGCTCGCCGGTGCCGACCGGCTGAAGGCTGCGCTGGAGGAGCCGCCGTTCGCGGAGATCCACCCCGACGATGCCCGAAAGATCGCACTGACCGATGGTGGTCACGTCCGTTTGCGAACGGGCGCCGGGGAGGCGACAGTCGATGCCAGGGTGACCGAAGGGGTCTGCCAAGGCGCCGTGTTCGTTCCGTGGAACCAGCCGGGGCTGGCGGCGAACACCCTCCTGTCCGGCGCCTCCTCCATCGCCGTCACCGTCGAGCCGGTCGGGGCCGAGGTGACCGTCTGATGCTGGCCCGCATCGACTGGGTCCTGTGGGTCCTCACGGTCGCGCGGGTGGTGGTCCTGTTCGCGGCCCTGCTGGTCACCGTGATGCTGGTGATCTGGATGGAGCGCAAGGTGGTGGCCGACATGCAGACCCGGATCGGTCCGAACCGCGCGGGCCCCCTGGGGCTGCTGATCACGCTGGCCGACGGGGCGAAGCTCTTCTTCAAGGAGGGCATCACCCCCATCACGGCGGACCGCCCCGTGTACCTGGTGGCTCCGATCGCTGCCATGGTCCCGGCGATGCTGGCCTTCGCGGTGATCCCGTTCGGGGTGGGGATGCACATCTTCGGCCGGGACGTTCCGTTCCAGATCGCCGATCTGAACGTGGGGATCCTGTGGATCCTGGCGATGGGCTCGCTGGCGGTCTATGGCGTGGTGCTGGCCGGCTGGTCCAGCGGCTCGAACTACCCGCTGCTCGGCTCGATCCGCGCCAGCGCCCAGATGATCAGCTACGAGGTGGGGATGGGCCTGGCCGTCGTGGCCGTGATCCTCTACAGCGGCACCCTCACGATGGGTGGCCTGGTGGCCGTGCAGGCCCGGCACTGGGGCGTGGCCGGGTTGCACTGGCTCCCCAAGTGGAACGTCTTCCTGCAGTTCCCGGCGTTCCTGATCTACATGACCGCCGCGCTGGCCGAGTCGAGCCGGCCCCCCTTCGACCTTCCCGAGGCCGAGACCGAGCTGGTCGCCGGGCACCACACGGAGTACAGCGGGATCAAGTTCGCCATGTTCTACCTGGCCGAGTACATGCACGCCATCACGGTCTCGGCGGTGGGAGTGACGCTGTTCCTGGGCGGGTGGCACGGCCCGATGTTCCATGTGGTCCGGTGGCTGTGGCCCCTGCTGTGGTTCGTGCTGAAGCTGGTGCTGGTCATCTACGCCCTGATCTGGATCAGGGCCACGCTGCCGCGGTTCCGGTACGACCGCCTGATGGCCTTCGGATGGAAGACGCTGATCCCGGCCGGGCTTCTGTGGATCCTGATCACGGGCTCCGCGATCGCCCTCCCGAAGGAGCGCGGCAACGTCGGCGCGGCTGCATTGATCGTGGCCGGAACTCTGCTGCTGGTTGCCTTCGTCGGCCCGCTGTTCGTGGGAAAGCCTCGCGGCCTTCAGTTCGAGGAGCGGGCGCGCAACGACAAACCGGCACGAGAGGAGGCCCAGTGAACCAAGACGAGGCCCCCCGCGCCAGGGCGAACCGACCGGACGAGTGGATTCTGACCAAGACCATCGCCGGTACGGTGGGGCGGATCGCGAAGGGCTTCTCGGTCACGTTCCGGCAGATCTTCCGCAAGGACGTCACGAAGCCCTACCCGGCAGAGATCCCGCCGCTCCCGCCACGTGCCCACATCGGGCGCCACCTCCTCAACCGGCACGAGAACGGCCTGGAGAAGTGCATCGGCTGCGAGCTGTGCGCCTGGGCCTGTCCGGCCGACGCCATCTACGTGGAGGGCGCCGACAACGCCGAGGAGCATCGGGTCTCGGCGGGGGAGCGCTACGCGAGGGTCTATCAGATCAATTACCTGCGCTGCATCATGTGTGGCCTGTGCGTCGAGGCGTGCCCCACCCGCGCGCTGACCCTGACGAACAACTACGAGATGGCGTGGGAGACCCGCGAGGACGCCATCCTCGAGAAGTGGCAACTGCTGAACCCGCCCCTCCCGCGAGGCACGGCGCCGGGGACCGAGCAGGGCAAGTCCAGGGC
>JBKPBM010000042.1:0-6632 GCA_046744325.1 Actinomycetota bacterium
GGGCGTTTCCGCGCCGAACCCGGTGCGAACGATCATCCGGAACTCCCCCGAGTCCGCGTCCCTGATCCAGGCCCCGACGTCGGAGCACCCGAGCATGGACGGGATGGACCGGAGCGCCTCCTCCAGCACCTCCACGGTATCGGTGACCCGGGTCAGGGCCTCGGAGAGATGGAGCAGGGCTCCCGACACCCGGCGGATTCGCGCTCCATCTGCAGCAGGCGGGCGTTCTCGAAGGCGATCGCCGCGCTCGAGGCCAGCGCCTCCAGCAGACGCATGTCCTCCTCGTCGAACTGGTCGATCCCCAGCTTGGCCAGGACGATCACCCCGATGACCCGGTCGCCGTACAGGAGCGGCACCGCCAGGAGGGATTCGTCGATGTCCTCGGTGTCCCCGATGGTCACGGCGTACGGGTCCACATTGGCATCCGGTGCGTAGTGCGGCTGGCCCGTGGCCGCGACGTGCCCCGTGATGCCGATGCCGACGGCTGTCTTCAACATGTCGAACGTCTCGTCCTGATACTCCGCGAGGTTCCCCCGAAAGGCGATCGGGAGAAGGGTCTCGGCATCGGACTGGATCAGGAACACCCGGCAGTTGTGGTAGTCGATCAGCGAACGCAGCTCGGTGGCGATGGCCTCCCCGATCTCCCGGACGTCGTTCAGCCGGTTGAGCCTCGCCGAGAGGTTCTGCAGCACGCGGAGGTGGGCCATCGATCGCCGCTCCCCTCGGGCCGCCATCTCCGCCAGCCGCGCCTTGATCCCACTCCCGGGGAGCGCCGGGCCCTGGGTGGCCGGCGAGCCCACGAGCCCGGTGCGGTGGCTTCGGCGCTTCTCGTCGCTTCGGTAGACCAGGACGCGGTCCTTGCCCGCCACCTTGGCCTCCAGCAGGGCGAGGTCGGCGCAGCTGATCAGCTCCCGGGGGCTGGAGGCGTGCAACGGACCCTCGGCCACCCCGACGCTCACGGTGATCCGCCCCACCGGCTGGAAATCCATCTGGGCGATGCCCTCGCGCAGGCGCTCGGCCACCGCAGTGGCCTCCTCGATCGTGCTGCCCGGCAGGATCACCGCGAACTCCTCCCCTCCGATCCGGCATAGCACGTCTTCGGTCCGGCAGGTCTCCCGCGAGATCGACGCCACCGCCTGCAGAACCTGGTCCCCCACCAGGTGCCCGAAGGTGTCGTTGACCCGCTTGAAGTCGTCGATGTCGTAGATCAACAGACCCACGCGGGTCCGCTGCCGGTTCGACCGCCGCAGCTCCTCGCCCAGGCGCTCGTGGAAGTATCGGTGGTTGTACAGCGCCGTAAGGTGGTCGGTGATCACCTCGGCTTCCAGGCGTGCGCGGATCTGGGCGTTGTCCATGGCCAGGGCGGCCAGGTCGCTGAACAGGATGGCCAGCTTGAATTCCTGCAGCGTGAACCCGTTGCCCTCGCCCACCCGGTGCATGGTCAGGACGCCCTTCAGCTGGTCCCTGGCCATGAGGGGTACAGCCAGCAGGGATTCGGGCTCCAGCGGGGTGTTGGGGATTCTCACCGCGCGGGGATCCAGGTGCGCGTCGTTCACCAGCTGGGGGGTTCCCGACTCGGCGGCGATGCCCGTGATGCCGGTGCCGAAGGCGATCGGCCCCATGTCCAGGATCTCCTGCGCATAGATGTCCCGGACCAGGACCGGCCGAAGGTGGCGCCGGCCTTCCTCCACCCGGTAGAGCGTCAGCGTGTCGTGTGGGACCAGCTCGGCCAGCGCCTCGGCCACCGCCTCGAGGACGCGGTCGGGAGGGCCCTCCGAGATGAGCAGGTGGGTGATGCCCGACAGCACACCTTGGGGAAACGGACCGGGCAGGGACGTATCGTCCGCCAAAGGGGTCTCCCCGGCCGGCTCAGGCTTCACGGGCTCGCCGCTCGCGTCGCTCAGCGCTTTGGTCGATTCCATCTCGCTCCCGGAGGCAGCCCGATACGACCCACGTGACGGATTCGGGCGCTCCGTCGGCTCAGGGACACTCGTGCTCATTCATCGGCACATGCCCCCGCCCCGGTTGAGCGCACCACACGGCGCCTCCATCGTCCGGGCCGAAGCCCGAACGAGACGCCGGGCCGTATGCTCAGGACCCGTGGACCACATCACGTTCCTCGATCGGCCGCAGCTTCGTCAACCCCCACTTGTGTGCGCCTTCCGTGGCTGGAACGACGGGGGGGAGGCGGCGAGCATCGCCCTTCGCTACCTGATGGAGCGGTGGAACGGCCGCGTCTTCGCCCACCTCGACCCGGAGGAGTTCTTCGACTTCCAGGTCACCCGGCCGACCGTGCGGCTGGAGGGCGGGGTGAGCCGGGTGATCGAGTGGCCCCGCGGAGAGTTCGCCGCGGCCACGGTGGAGGGGCGCGATGTCGTGCTGTTCAGCTCCGGCGAGCCGAACAACCGGTGGCGGACGTTCGCCGGGGAGGTGGTCGAGGCCGCCGCGACCCTCGGGTCCGGCCTGCTCGTGACGCTGGGCGCGTTCCTGACCGACGTGCCGCACAGCCGGGATGTGCCGGTGGTGGGTTCGGCGGCCGACGAGGCCACGGCGCGCACCCTGGGCCTTGGGCGTTCCCAGTACGAGGGACCCACGGGGATCGTGGGCGTGGTGCACGACGCCTCGATCCGGGCCGGGATGGCGTCGGTGAGCATCTGGGCGGCCGTTCCCCACTACCTCCCGGCGGCCCCGAACCCCAAGGCGGCCCTGGCCCTGGTTCGGCGGGCCTCCGCCCTGCTGGATATCCCGGTGGACACCGGCAGGCTGGCCCGGGCAGCCGAGGGCTGGGAGGAGGGCGTGGCCAGGCTCCTGGCCGAGAGCGAGGAGCTCACCGAGTACGTCTCACGCCTCGAATCGGCGATCGACGCGAACGGTGAGGAGGACGGGGGGGCGGCCACGGTGCAGCCGCCGCTGGAGGGGATGTCGGGCGATGCCATCGCCGCCGAGCTCGAGCGGTTCCTGAGGGAACAGGATCGAGGAGGCGGGCGAGGGGGCGCCGAGGGCGACCGTCCCCCGGAGCGATGACGATCGTAGCGTGGGCATGAAGCGCATGAGTGTCGACGAGCCCTCGGTCCTGGCCCGGGTGGGCCGGCGGCTGGGAGGGCGGCACGAGGGCGGGCTGCGGCCGCACCCCGGCCCGGTCGGCGAGGCCGATCGGTCCACCGGGCTGGGCGGCAAAAGCGGCGCCTTTCGGGCCGCTATCTTCGGGGCAAATGACGGGCTCTTGTCGAACCTGTCCCTGATCATGGGCGTGACCGGAGCCAACGTACAGAACAAATTCATCCTCTTGGCGGGGGTCGCCGGCTTGTTGGCGGGAGCTTTCTCGATGGGTACCGGCGAGTACAACTCGATGGAGGCGCAGCGGGAACTGTTCGAACGGCTTCTCCATATCGAAGCGCATGAACTCGCTACCGAGCCCGAGGAAGAGCACGCTGAGCTCCGCAAGATCTATGAGGGCCGTGGGTTCCCACCCGATCTGGCGCGGCAGGTCACCGATGTGATCATGCAGGATCCCCAGATCGCTCTGGAGACACACGCCCGGGAGGAGCTCGGCCTGGATCCAGACGAGCTGGGCTCACCGTGGGGAGCGGCGATCTCGTCGTTCATCGCCTTCTCGATCGGAGCGGTCATCCCAATCGTGCCCTTCGTCATCGCCTCAGGATCGGCGGCCGTCATCGCTGCCATCTCGGCCAGCGCCGTCGCCCTGTTCTCCGTCGGTGCTTCCCTCTCCGCCCTGACCGGGAAATCGACGTGGCGATCGGGATTGAGAATGCTTGTGCGAGGCGGTGTGGCAGCGGCTATCACCTTCTTCGTCGGCCGTTTGTTCCACGTGGCCACGTCCGGATAGGGCTCAGGCCACCCTGGGGACTGCGTCTGGAGCGGGTCACTCTTCACCGGCCGCCAATTCGACAAGTACAGCCCGGAGCTGTTCGTAGCGGCGTTCGCCCAGGTGGCGCCGCGCGCGGGTCTCCACGCTGGCCACCGCCCGTCGCGCCTCGGCTCGCTGCCGGAGTCCCTTTGCGGTCAGCCTAACGATCTTCGCCCGGCCGTCCTGTAGCTCCGGGGTGCGCCGGAGCAGGCCGAGCGCGACCAGCTCGTCGACCGTCTGCATCATGGCCTGCTTGGTGATCTGGGCCCGTTCGGCCAGCTCGGTCAGTCGGGTCCCGGACCGATCCACCAGCAGGAGGGCGAACGCGTGGCTGGGCCGGAACTCGAGGCCCCGGTCCCTGAGGGCCGCCTCCGTCTCGGAGCCCTGCGCCCGGAACGCGTCGAGCAGCAGTCGAGCAAGGGTCGCCTCCGCCATCGGCATCCCACAGTACCCTCTGGGTCCATGCAGATCAGGGAGGTTCGTCCCTCGGAGTACGAGGAGGCCGGCCGCGTCGTGATGGCCGCCTATGACGAGTTCGTTCCGCCGGATCCGGACCCCGGCTGGGTCGAGTACCGGGAGCTGCTGGGCGACGTGGCGGGGCGGGTGGACCGAACCGTGGTCCTGGTCGCCGAGGACGGCGGTCGGATCCTGGGGACGGCCACCATCGAGATGGACCGCACGGTCGGCGACGACGATGCCGAGCTCCCACCGGACACCGCTGTTCTTCGCATGCTCGGGGTGTTGCCCGAGGCGCGGAGGCGAGGCGTCGGGCGGGCGCTGGTGGAGCGATCGATCGCAATGGCTCGTGGGCGAGGAAAGCGAGTGCTGGGGCTGCGCACCACGCCGGCGATGACGGCGGCACACCGTCTCTATGAGTCAATGGGGTTCGTCCGGGACCCGGACAACGACATGGAGTACCCGGAGGTGAGCCTGCTCGCGTACCGCCTGGACCTCTCCTGAGCCGTGCGGTGGCGACAGGCATGGCAGAGGAGCTGCTTGCCCCTTCCCTCAGTTAAGGGTGTACGAAATGTACACCCTTAACGGAGAGAGCCGGAGAGACGACCCGGCCGGGCCGCCTCAGCCCGACGAACCTGGAGCTCGAACCACCTGGCCGGTGGCCAGCACCACGCCGTCCTCGCACTCGGCTTCCACCGCCCCGCCCTGGAACTGCTGCTCGTACAGCCGCGCGTACAGGCCCCCGGTCTGGATCAGCTCCCCATGCGTCCCTCGCTCGACCACCCGGCCCCGGTCGATCACGAAGATCACGTCGGCGGCCAGGATCGTGGACAGTCGGTGGGCGATGGCCAGCGTGGTCCGGCCCCGCATCAGCGGCCGCAGGGCCTCCTGGACCAGGCGCTCGCTGGTCGTGTCCAGCGATGACGTCGCCTCGTCCAGGATCAGGATGCGAGGGTCCTTCAGGACCACCCGGGCGATGGCCAGGCGCTGCTTCTCGCCGCCGGACATCCGGTACCCGCGCTCCCCCACCACCGTGTCGTAGCCCTCGGGCATCTCCATGATCCGGTCGTGGATGAACGCGGCGCGGCCGGCCGCTTCCAGTTCCTGGTCAGACGCGTCGGGGTTCCCGTACAGGAGGTTCTGGCGGACCGTGGTGTGAAACAGGTAGGTCTCCTGGGTGACCATCCCGATGATGTCGCCCAGCGACGCCAGCTTGATCTCCCTGACGTCGACCCCATCGATCTCGACGGCGCCCTGGTCGACGTCGTACATGCGCGGGACCAGGTAGGTCATGGTGGTCTTCCCCGCGCCGCTGGGCCCCACCAGGGCGGCCAGCTGGCCGGGCTCGATCTCGAGGTCGACGTCCTCCAGCGTCCAGAGCCTGGGCGCCGGGCTCCCTTGGCCGTTCCCGGAGCGGCCGCCATCCGACCGGATCGCCGCCGCGCCAGTGACGGCCTCTGGCGTGGTGACCTCCAGCGCGCCGTCGGTGACCGCGTCACTGTCGCCGTTCGTCGCCGGCTCTCGAGGAGCCTCGTAGCGGAAGAACACGTTCCTGAACCGCACCCCCCCGCGGACCGACTCCTTCGGCAGCGCGCGGGCTGTGGGCGAGTCGACGATCTCGTGCGGCATGTCCAGGTACTCGAAGATCCGATCGAACAGCGCCACGGACGCTTGGAACTCCACCGAGATCTGCAGCATCTGCCCGATAGGGAAGAACAGCCGGCTCTGCAGGGTGGTGAACGCCACGATGTCCCCGGCCGTGATCCGGCCTGCCCCGAACCCATGGCCGGAGATGACCAGGCCGGCCACCAGGTACACCAGCGCCGGGGTGATCGAGAAGAAGATCTGGACCACGGCGAAGAACGACCGGCCGATCATCTGCTGGCGGATCTCCAGATCGGCCAGCCGCTGGTTTTCGTTCCGGAACCGGCCGACCTCGTACTCCTGCCGGCCGAACGCCTTGGTCAGCAGGATGCCGGAGACCGACAGGGTCTCCTCGGTGATCGCCGTGATCTCGGCCAGCGACTTCTGCGTGGACGCCGCCACCACCTGCCGGGCCTTGCCGACCTTTCGGGTCAGGTAGACGAACAGGGGCGTCAAGAACAGGGAGAGCACGGTGAGCTGCCAGGAGATGATCACCATGGCCACCAGCGTGCTGATCAGGATGACCACGTTCGACAGGATGCTCGACGCCGTGTCGGTGACCACGGACTCGACCCCCCCGACGTCGTTGGCCAGGCGCGACTGGATCTCTCCTGTGCGGGTCGCCGTGAAGAACCGCAGCGGCATGTGCTGCAGGTGCGTGTAC
>JBKPBM010000233.1:0-6296 GCA_046744325.1 Actinomycetota bacterium
TGTATAAGAGACAGGTTCCGTCCCGTGGAGTTCTCGTTTCTGTTCCCGATCGTGATCGTGCTGGCGCTGCTCTTCGGTGTGCTGCTGATCATTCCGATCGGCGGAGCCGACATGCCGACGGTGATCTCGCTGCTGAACTCCTACGCCGGGCTGTCCGGCGCGGCGATGGGGTTCGTCCTGTCGAACAAGGTCCTGATCATCGCCGGGGCCCTGGACGGCGCCAGCGGCCTCTTCCTGTCGATCATCATGTGCCGGGCCATGAACCGATCGTTCACCAACGTGCTGTTCGGGGCGTTCGGGCAGGCCCAGGAGGCGGCGGTGGCAGATGAAGGCGAGCGGACCGTGCGGAGCGCCACTCCCGACGAGGCCGCCGAGCTGCTCGACGCGGCGCGATCGGTGATCATCGTTCCCGGGTACGGCATGGCGGTGGCCCAGGCCCAGCACAAGGTCCGGGAGCTGGCCGACGTCCTGGGCAAGCGTGGGGTCGACGTGAAGTTCGCCATCCACCCCGTGGCCGGACGGATGCCGGGGCACATGAACGTCCTGCTGGCCGAGGCCAACGTGCCGTACGACCAGCTGTTCGACATGGACCAGATCAACGACGAGTTCGCCACCACCGACGTGGTCCTGGTGATCGGCGCGAACGACGTGGTCAACCCGGCTGCCCGCCACGACCGCTCGAGTCCGATCTACGGCATGCCCATCCTCGACGTCGACCAGGCCCAGACGGTCATGGTGATCAAGCGGAGCATGCGGCCGGGGTTCGCGGGGATCGAGAACGAGCTGTTCTACCTGGACAAGACCCAGATGGTGTTCGGCGATGCCAAGGCCGTGGTGGCCGACCTGATCGAGGAGCTGTCGAAGCTGGCCGCGGCGGCCTGAGTCCATCGGTGGCGTGGCCAGGGTAGCGTGACGCCATGCAGATCGTGAGCGCCGAGGAGGCCGTTGCCGGGATCCGGTCCGGCCAGCAGCTCTACCTCCAGGCGGCCAGCGCCGTGCCGTCGGTGTTGCTCGATGCCTTGGTGGCACGGGCGCCGGAGCTGGAGGACGTGAAGATGGTCCACCTCCACGTCGAGGGCCCGGGCCCGCACCTCGCCCCCGAGATGGCCGGGCACTTCCGCCACCGGGCCCTGTTCATCGGGCCGAACGCTCGCGCGGCGGTCAACGAGGGTCGGGCCGAGTACATCCCGGTGTTCCTGCACGACGTCGGCGACCTGTTCCTCTCGGGGCTGGTTCCCCTGGACGCGGTGCTGATCAACGTGTCGCCGCCGGACAGCCACGGGTTCTGCTCGCTGGGGACCTCGGTGGAGGCCGTGCACTCGGCGGTGCGGGCGGCGGACGTGGTGATCGCCCAGCTGAACCGCTCGATGCCCAGGACGCTGGGCGACTCCTTCATCCACAAGGACGTGATCGACTTCGCGGTGGAGGTGGACGTCCCGCCGTACGAACACGCGACGGAGCCGATCGGGGACGTGGAGCGGCGCATCGGCGAGTACGTGGCCGACCTGGTGCAGGACGAGGCGACGCTGCAGATGGGGATCGGCGCGATCCCCGCCGCCGTGGGGGCGGCGCTGGTCGACAGGAAGAACCTCGGCGTGCACACGGAGATGTTCACCGACGTGATCGTCGATCTGGTGGAGAAGGGCGTGATCACGGGGCGGGCCAAGGAGGTCAACCGGGGCAAGATCGTGTCCAACTTCATGATGGGCACCCGGCGCCTCTATGAGTTCGTCCACGACAACCCGATGGTCGAGATGCGCCCCGCCGAGTACACGAACGACACCGCGGTCATCCGCCGGTTCCGACGGATGACCGCGATCAACTCGGCCATCGAGGTGGATCTCTCCGGGCAGATCTGCGCCGACTCGATGGGGTGGCATCTGTTCAGCGGGGTGGGCGGGCAGATGGACTTCATCCGCGGCGCGGCCCTTGCGCCCGAGGGCCGGGCCATCATCGCCCTGCCGTAGACTGCGGCGCATGGGACGGTGTCTCGGATCGTCCCCATGCTTCGCGAGGGGGCGGGGGTGGTGACCACGCGAGCCCACGTGCGGACCGTGGTGACCGAATGGGGTGTGGCAGAGCTGTACGGCCGGAGCATCCGGGAACGGGCGAGGGCGCTGATCTCGATCGCCCACCCCGACTTCCGCGATGACCTGCTCGCCCAGGCCCGCGGAACGCACTACCTGTAGCGCGCGAGTGCCCCCGCGGCCCTAAGCTCCTCGTATGCTCACGGCCTTCGGCGTCACCGCACTGACATTCATGATGCTCATGTACGTGCTCGAACGGCGAGGCCGCGGGTTCGTGCTGGCGTTCGCCGGGGGGTGTGCGCTGTCGAGCGTCTACGGCTTCCTCTCCGGCGCGTGGCCATTCGGCGTGATCGAGGGCATCTGGTGTGTGCTGGCCCTGATGCGCTCCCTCGATTCGACTCGACGCTGGAGAGGAGTGACGGGCGAACAACCCGGGTCTCGAGCATGACGTCATCGCAGGGGGGGTCTCGTCGTCCAAGAAAGACCCTGATCGCGGGGGTCACGTTGGCAGCCATCCTGGCGGCCATCGCGGTGCTGGTCCGCATCCCTCTGATCTCCGGTCAAGGCGCGGGCCGGGGGGGAGCTGCCCGTATCGACCTCGGCCGTCGTGCCAGCATCAGTTCCCCCATCCCCTCCGCTCTCATCGCCGGCTCCCACCCTGGGTGGCACGGGATTGGTCGTTGCGTACTCCCCGGACGATGTGAGGTTCTGCGAAGGCGTCCTCCCAGGCGTCCTGCGGCCGGGGCCGCCGTACTCTCCGGGCCAGATTCCTGTCGTAGGTGTCAACCTCTTCACTTTGACGGACCGATCGACTCTTCAGGGAGTGATCTGGGGGAGGGCCTATCTCGCTGGAGCCTTCATGGACGGAACCTTGCGGGTGATCGAGCACGGGCCGCCGAGACCGACATCGCAAGCACCCAGGCTGAAGGACCCGCCGTGCTCCGCGCCTCCGAACGGCTGGGCGCATGCGCCGGTGAATCCCACAACCGGCTATGCGGACGAGCCATCGACGAGAGCGGTCGATGCCTACCAGAAGTTATTCAACTCGGAGGTGGTGTCGATGGCGATGTTCCACCCAGATCCCCGAACCTGGGTCATCACGATCGCTTCCACCGACCCTCTCCGCACGACCGATGCGCTCGGATCAACCTATCCCGACGAGCTGTGTGTGGTCCGGTCTCGCTTTCTCGCGACCGAGCTTCGAGCCGCATTGTCCAGGGCGACGACCCTCCTGCCGTCTGACCGCTACGGTGTAACAGGCGTGGGTCAGACGGTTCGACCCGACGGACAACCTGCCATCGAGATCGACGTTGTCCGAGACACGCCGGGGCTTCGTGACGCTCTCCAGCTCTCATCGCTGCCAGCGCGCATCGTGGAGATCGTGCCATGGCTCGAGCCGGTGTCTGCTTCAGGGTGATCGGAACTCGCAGACTTCTTTGTCTGAAGGTGTGACCGGAAGGTGAGCGTCACATCTCGATCGGTTGGCGGATGATCGTGCGCAGGCGCTCGGGCGCGCTCCGCCGCGGATCGCCCAGGTAGATCTCGTGATGCCGGCCGCGTGACCGGTAGCCTTGCTCCCCGATGAACGCGTGCAGGCGGGCGATCGTCGGCGGCTCCGCCGCATATGGCCCGACGTGCATGACCTGTGCGCACGGCCCCTCGCGCCACCGTTCGACCCGCAGCCGATCGAGACCCGGAACCTCACGCTTCCGACGGGCCTCGGCCACGAAACGGTCCACGTCCTCCTCGGTCAGCTCGCCGGGTTGGGGGATCATGGCCGTCCACTGCCATGACGCACGGTCGGCCGGGTCGAAGGTGTAGGTCCCGTTTGGACCATCCATTCCCCACAGGGCCTCCAGGGGCATGACGTGGTACTCGAGGCCGGCCAATCGCTTCAACCCGAACTTCGCCGTGTAGGAGAACGTGTACAGCGCCGGGACGGCCTCCTGGAACTCGGCTCCCGCGGGGTCTCCCGAGCCGTCCATCATGGCGAACAGCATCTCGGGCACGTCCACCACGACAGGGGTGTTTCGCCGCGGGCTGTACAGGTCCTTGACCTGATCGGGCGCCGCGGGCTCGAGCAGAAGCGGTGACATCCGGGTCATTCGACCCACCTCCCTCGTGATCAGTTGTCCAGGGGCCGGAACCTCGCCTGGAAGAACCGCAGGTACTTCGGCTCCTCGATCATCTCCAGTCCGGCCGCCGAGTCGCGCCGCTCGTAGACCTCGGCCACTGACCGGGCCACCTCGCCGAGGTGCCGTCCCGTGTACACGCGACGCGGGATGGTCAGACGGACCAGCTCCAGCGACGGGTGGTGGTTCTCACCCGTCTCCGGATCGCGCCCCGCCGAGACGATCCCGCGCTCCATGCTCCGGGTCCCCGAGTCGAGGTAGATCTCCGCGGACAGGCGCTGGGCGGGGAACTCCTCCTGGTCGAGGTGCGGGTAGAAACGCGCGGCGTTCAGGAACACCGCGTGCCCCCCGATCGGCTTCACGACGGGGATACCCTCGGCGATGAGCCCCTCCCCGAACTCACGGACCTGAAGGATCCGGGCCCGCATGTGGTCGTCGTCGACCGATTCCTCGATGCCTCGAGCCATCGCCTCCAGGTCCCGGCCGGCCAGGCCGCCGTAGGTGTGCAGGCCCTCGTAGACCACGCAGAGGTTGCGAGCCTCGGCGGCCAGGTCCGGGTCGTTCAGCGCAAGCCACCCGCCGATGTTCACCAGCGCGTCCTTCTTCGCCGACATCGTGCATCCGTCGGTCAGGCTGCAGAACTCCACCAGGATGTCGCGCACGCTCCAGTCCTCGAATCCCGGCTCGCGCTCCTTGATGAACCACGCGTTCTCCACGGCCCGGGTGGCGTCCAGGATCAGTGGGACGCCGGCCTCGCGCGTCATCTCCCGGACGGCGAACAGGTTGCCCATCGAGATGGGCTGTCCCCCAGCCATGTTCACCGTGCCGGCGATGCACACGTAGGGAACCCGCTCCGGCCCCGACAGCCAGCGTTCCAGCTTCGCCGGGTCCACGTTGCCCTTGAACGGGTGCGTGCTCTCGGGATCGTGGGCCTCGTCGATCACGATGTCCTCGAACCGGCCACCCGCCAGCTCCTGGTGCAGCCGGGTGGTGGTGAAGTACATGTTCCCGGGGACCACGTCGCCGGGGCTGATTAGCATCTTCGACAGGATGTGCTCGGCGCCGCGGCCCTGGTGGGTGGGGATGACGTAGCGGTAGCCGTAGTGCTCCCGGACGGCCTCCTCCAGGTGGTAGAAGTTCCGGCTGCCCGCGTAGGCCTCGTCGCCGAGCATCAGCCCGGCCCACTGCTCGTCGCTCATGGCGTTGGTGCCCGAGTCGGTGAGCAGGTCGAACGTCACCTGGTCCGACCGGAGCAGGAACGTGTTCCAGCCGGCCTCGTCCAGGGCCTTGCGCCGCTCCTCGAGCGTGGTGATCGGGAGCCGTTCGACCACCTTGATCCGGTAGGGCTCGAACCACCCGGTCTCCACGGTCAGCCTCCCTGTCCGACCAGGAGCCTCTGCCTGGCGTAGTGACGAGCCTCGGTGACCGGCTCGATGTCGAAGCGCTCCACCCGAAGGAGGTCTGCGAGGGCCATCCGGATCGACTCGGTCTGGGTGCCGGCGGCGAACACGACCACGTCGTGGGCCAGCACCTCCGGGTCGATGATCGCGTCCACGCCCAGGAGCGAGCCCAGGGGAGGAAGCGCCCCCAGCTCGTAGCCGCAGAAATCCGCCCCTAGCGTCTGTTCGTCGGCCAGGTGCGCGTGCTGGTCCCCGACGGCAGCCCGGACCAGGCGCATGTCGACCCGCCGCGAGGCCGGGATCACCACCAGCACGTGCCGTCCACTTCGGTCCAGCACTAGGAGGGTCTTCAGCACCCGTTCCGGTGGGGTGCCCAGCGCCTCCGCTTCCTCGATCGTGCGCTCCGAACGGGGGTGGGTGATCTCCTCGACCTCGCACCCTCGGATCCGCAGGTAATCACCGACAACGGTCATGGCCGTACCTCCTCCACCGGCCCGTCGGCGCCGTGTACGCACGCGGCCGGTGCTTCCAGGCCATGCTCGCTCGGAGGGGCTCGCTCGCTTCGGGCCGAAGGTCCCGGCTGGGAGGGGCTGTTCAACCCCAGCCCGGGCAGGCGGGGCCGGACATGCTGCCCGGGAGGGCAGTACATGCGGAGGGAGCCGGACATGACGCCTGGGCTTGATGTCGAAACGCTCGAGATGACCCTTGGGGCGATCAAGGACTTCACCGAGCAGCAC
>JBKPBM010000184.1:0-5306 GCA_046744325.1 Actinomycetota bacterium
CTACGACTTCTCGGGAACGCGCATCGCGCTGTGGGTGGGGGCCGCCGTGGTGATCTTCGCCGGGTTCGCTTCGCGGCGCGGCCTCACCCGGAGCTGGCTGGCTCGGCCCCGCCCGCTGGGCCTGCGCTTCCGAGGGGGGCACCGCGAGCGGGCCGGCCTGTTCATCGCGTTCGAAGGGGTCGAGGGTGCCGGCAAGGGGACCCAGATCGAGCTGGCCCGGCGCTACGTCGAGTCCCGGGGACGCCAGGTGGTGGTCACCCGCGAGCCCGGCGGGACCGACCTCGGCGATCGCCTCCGGGAGACCCTGCTCAATCCGGCCACCGGGCACCTGGACCCCCGTGCCGAGGCGCTCCTGTTCGCCGCGACCCGCGCCCAGCACGTGGTGACGGTGATCCGGCCGGCCCTGCAGCAGGGCAAGGTGGTGCTGTGCGACCGGTTCGTGGACTCCTCGATCGCCTATCAAGGGGTGGCCCGTGGGCTCGGCGAGCAGGACGTGTTGATGCTGAACGCGTGGGCCACCCAGGGCCTGTTCCCCGACCTGGTGGTCCTGTTGAACCTGGAGCCGACAGAGGGCCTGTCGCGGGCCAGGGATGCCGGGGTGGCCGACCGGATCGAGTCCGAGGACCTGAGCTTCCACGCCCGCGTGTCGGACGCGTACCTGCACATCGCGGAGGAGCACCCCGACCGGTTCGCGGTGGTCGACGCCATGGGGACGCCGGAGGAGGTCCACAAGCGGGTTCGAGAGGCCATCGACCAGGTCCTGCTCACGGTGGAGGAACGTGGGGAGGATGATCAGCGCCGATGAGTGATCCTGCCGCCGACGGGTTCGACCTCCCGCCCGTGATCCGGGACGTCCCCGGACAGGATGCGGCGGCGGCGTTCCTGGCCAGGGCGGTGAAGCAACCCCACCACGCCTACGTCTTCTCGGGACCGGAGGGGTCGGGCAAGCGCCTGGCCATGCGGGCGTTCGCCGCGTCGCTGCTGTGCCCTCTCGGCGGCTGTGGCCAGTGCCGGGCCTGCCGGCTGGCCCTGGGCGAACGCCACCCGAACATGCTGGTGCTCGAGCCGACGGGGCCGGACATCCTGGTGGGGAAGGACGCCTCGGACCCCAACACCGCGCGGTGGTTCGCCTCGCGCGCCTACCTCACCCCGCCCGAGCCCGGGCGCAAGGTCATGGTGGTCCTGCAGGCCGACCGGGTGCGGATCGAAGCGGCCGACGTCCTGCTGAAGGTCTTGGAGGAGCCGCCCACCGACACCGTGTTCGTGCTGCTGTCGGCGCGGCCGGGGGAGATCCCCGACACGGTGCGGTCCCGGACGCAGGAGATCGCCTTCCCCCCGCTGTCCGAGTCGTTCGTGGTGGAGGCGCTGGTGCGCGAGGGGGTGAACGAGGAGCGCGCGCGGCTGGCGTGCCGGCTTGCGGGCGGAAACCTGGGCCGGGCCCGCCGGCTGACCCGTGGCAACGACGCCATGGCGTTCCGTGCGGCGGCGTTGGACGCCGTTCGGGCGGCCGGCGAGGGAGCCGGCGGGGCGCTGTCGGCCGCCGAGGCCTTGACCGCTGCGGCCAAGGACTTCCGCGCGGCGCTCGCGGGCGAGCTGGCCGAGGAGCGCACGCCGTTCCTGGACGAACGAGGACGTCCCGAGGATGCCTTCCGGGGCGTGGTGCGCCGTCTGGAGGAACAGCACGAGCGCCGGCTGCGGCGGGCCGAGCGCGAGTTCCTGGACTCCGCGCTGTTGGCGCTGGCGGCGTACTTCCGGGATCAGGCGGTGCTGGCCAGCGGCGGTGGGCCGGTGCTCTTGATCAACCTCGACCGCCCGGGCGAGCTGGGCTCGGGCCCATCGATCGACGCGGCCGCCGCGGGGCGCTCGCTGGGCGCGGTCGAGGAGGCCCGGGCCGACCTGGCCGACGAGACGAACCTCAACGCGCGCCTGGTGTTGGAGCGGTTGTTCCTTCGCCTGGCCGCAACCGTGCTGACCCCAGCGTGAGCGCTGGTCAGGGCCCCAGCAGCTCCTTCTTCGGCGCGGGGAGTTGCTTCTTGGGCGCCGGCAGCTCCTTCGGAGGGGCGGCCAGCTCGTAGAGCGCGTGCCGGCCGGCAAGCCCCTTGAGCTCGACTTCTCCAATGGGCGCGAAATGGAACCCGCCCTGCCCGCCCAGGACCTTTGTGGACTCGGGAACCAGGATCTGCCCGCCACGGGCCAGGTCCGCGATGCGGGAGGCGCGGAAGACGGTGGTCCCGAAGTACCCCTCGTCCTCCGCGATCACCTCACCGGTGTCGAGGCCGATCCGGATACGGAATGGGCGGTCCGGCGAGCCCGCGTTCGCCACCCGGTCACGGAGATCTAGGGCGGCCTCCAGAGCCGTGCGAGCGGTGCGGAATGCCACCATGAAGCTGTCCCCGGTTCGCTCCACCTCGGTGCCGCCGTGCGTCTCGATGCCCTCGCGGACCAGCGCATCGTGGCGGCGGAGGATGGCTCGCGCAGGCTCCTCGCCCAGGTCGCGCAAGAGGGCTGTGGAGCCCTCGACGTCGGTGAACAGGATAGTGATGGTCCCCTCGGGCAGTTTCTTGCGTTCGCCTCCGAAGGCTTCCGACAGCTGGCGCTCGACCTGAGCGCTGATCTTCTCGCTCAGTCGGTCGTGGATCCTCTCCCGCTCGCGCTCACGTGCGCGCTCTCGCTCGCGACGGCTCATGGCCCGGCACTCTAGCGCGACCACAGGAGGGCCTGCGGCCTCCCTCAGTACAATGAACCGGCCGCCGGAGTAGCTCAGACGGCAGAGCGACGCACTCGTAATGCGTAGGTCCGGGGTTCGATTCCCCGCTCCGGCTCCAAAGAATCAGCAGGTCAGCGCCGGTGTCGACCCTATGTTCGGGACAACGCTGGCGGTAACCCGGGCATCCTGTGGGAATCCGTGATAGCCTTCGTGCGGTTGTTCGTCCGAACGGAGCGCGGGTGCGCGGCTACCTCGAACATCGGGGGAAGGACGTCTGGCGAGCGAAGGTCTACCTCGGCCGCACCGAGGAGGGCGGCAGGCGCTACCTGACGCAGACGATCCACGGCTCCAAGCGCGAGGCGGAGGACGTGCTCGCGCAGATGATCGTGGAGTCCGGACGGGACACTGGTGCCGCCACCAAGGCGACCGTCCGCGAGTTGGCAGGCCGCTGGTTGGCGACCGCACGGGGCAACCTGTCCTCGACCACGGTCGCCGAATACGAGCGCATCCTCGACCGTCTCGTTCTTCCGAGGTTCGGGCGGACCAAGCTCCGGGCCCTGCGACCGTCGGACCTCGACGCGTTCTAGGCCGATCTCCGAGTCAGGGGTGGTGGCGGCCGACGGCCGCTGTCCGCTGCGTCGGTGCGGCACGTGCATGCCTTGCTCCGCTCGATGCTGGAGCAAGCGGTTAGGTGGGGCTGGCTCGGACGCAACCCGGCGGCGCGGGCGACCCCTCCTCGGGTGGTTCGCGCGGCCGTGACGCCGCCCGAGCCGGCTGACGTCATGCGGCTGCTCGCCGAGGCCGACCCCGACCTGGCCTGCTTCCTGCGCGTGGCCGCCGTGACGGGAGCTCGACGCGGCGAGTTGTGCGCCCTGCATTGGTCGGACCTCGACGCCACCGCGGGAACGTTGGTCATCTCCCGCTCCGTCGTCGGCCGTACCAACGATGATTTGAGCGAGAAGACGACGAAGACCGGGACGGGCCGCCGCATCGCACTGGACGGCGACACGCTGACGATGCTCACGGATCATTGGGCGCGGAGTGTGCTCCGTGCAGCTGAATGCGGCGTGGACCTCGCTCCCTCCTCGTACATCTTCTCCCCCGCCCCCGACGGGAGTCGCCCGTGGCGCCCGGACGGGTTGACGCTGGCGTTCGGGCGGTTGCGCAAACGGGTGGGGTTGACGGGTGTGCGTCTACACGACCTTCGGCACGCGGCCGCAACGCAAATGCTCGCCGCCGGCGTCCCCGTGCCCATCGTTTCTGGACGTCTTGGCCACGCGTCGCCGACGACTACCCTCAGTGTCTACGCGCACTGGATCCGCGCAGGGGATCAGGCGGCTGCCGGGGTCTTGGGTGCATTGCTCGGACGCGGAATCGATAATCCCGCCTCGCCGCCGTCGTCAGGGGTGAGTGGTGCGGGGGGGAGCGCGGGGACGCGGGAACGGCGAGCAAGGTCGGAGTAAGTGGCGCGGAGGCCGTGGCGCTGGCCCGATGTGCCGCTCATCCCGAAATGCGGGCGCTGAAAGCGCTCCACCCCCGACCGAGCCAGCCTTAGACTGAGGCGCCATCCCGGGGTAGTGGGGCGGCGACAGGGGCTCAGGTGCTGTGCGGAAACCCGAGAGCCTCGACGGCAAGGGAAGGGGCGATGGGGCGGGACGACGGCCAGGATGCAATCGCTGACCGGCTTTGGTCGTATGCGGGCTCTGTCTCGTGGGTCTGGGGAGGTCGCCTGGCGAGCGACGCCCGGGTCGGCGGCGACGCGGATCGGAACGACGCCGGAGCATACGCGCCACCGGTGGGCGACGATCCTCGACTCTCAGCGCGCGGCCATGGGTGATCTCGGCGGTGTTGAGGACAGCCCCGAGGCTGCCGAGATTCGTGGACTCCTGGCAAACCTCGAGAGCACCGATGTCGAGTTCAAGTCCTCCCTGCGTTACGACTTCGCCACCGGCGGGGTGAACCGTGCCCTGACGAAGGCGGTTGCCAAGACGCTGGCAGGGTTCCTCAACGTGGCCGGAGGCACGCTCGTCATCGGTGTCTCGGATGATCGTCAGGTCGTCGGCATTCAACACGACCTCGACACGCTGTCACGAGGGGATCTCGACAGCTTTGAGCGGGCGCTCCGCGGCAGCGTCGGGGGATTCTTGGGTGTGCACATCGGTCCGGCATTCAGCGTGACGTTCGTCGACATCGACGGCGAGACGGTGGTGAAGGTGGCGTGCGGGCCATACGGCGAGCCGGTTTTCCTTAGTGAAGGCGATCGCCCGGAGTTCTTCATCCGTGATGGGAATCAGACTGTCCCTTTGAACGTTCGGGCGACCCACGACTACATCCGCGGGCACTGGCCGAGCGAGTCGCCGGCAACGCCAGAATCGGTCCGCGAGGTGGTCTCCGAGCTCCTTAGGGAGCAGTTCGCGCACATGCAGCCGGAGGTGCTGAGAGACATGATCCACGGCGCGTTCCAGGAGGCACGCGTGCCTGGGCCGCCGCCGACTGTGGGGGAGGTGCCGCCGCCGTGGCTGAAGGTGAGCACGCGTCGGGTGCTGGATCTCTTCCTGAGTCCGCTCGCCAGGTCGCCTGGATGGAAGCGCTTGTATGT
>JBKPBM010000192.1:0-4322 GCA_046744325.1 Actinomycetota bacterium
GCCCGATGACGTGCTCGTCCTGGCCGACCACTCCGTGCGCGTCGGGGCGAACTGGGTCACCGGTGCGAACCGCGTCGACCACCACGTCACCGGTGCCAACGCCGACCGCGACTTCCACGTGGACCGATGGGAGGACCTGACCCGCATCAACGAGGGCGATCCGTGCCCCCGGTGCGGTGGGCGGCTGCACATCCGTCGCGGGATCGTCGTGGGCCACACCTACCAGCTGGGCACCCGCTACTCCAAGCCGCTCAAGGCCACGTTCGTCGACGAGGACGGGACCGAGCAGCCGTACCACATGGGGTGCTACGGCATCGGCGTGGACCGGATCGTGGCCGTGGCAGCCGAGCAGTTCAACGACGAGGCGGGGCTGCGATGGCCCAAGGTCCTGGCCCCGTTCGACGCCGTGGTGATCCCCACGAACATGGATCAGCCCGAGGTGGTGGAGACGGCCGAATGGCTCTACGCCGAGCTGGGGCAGCGGGGGCTGGACGTCGTGCTTGACGAGCGGGACGTGACCGCCGGGGTGAAGTTCGCCGACGCGGACCTGATCGGCTATCCCGTGCACGTGGTGATCGGCAAGCGAGGGATCGCCGCCGGCCAGGTCGACCTCAAGCTCCGGGCCACCGGCGAGCGGACCACCGCCTCGCTCGCTGAGGCGGTCTCGGCGGCGGCGCAGCTCCTCGATCGAGCTCCCTGAAGGCACTGGCCCGCGCGGGTTGCCGCCACCACGTCTCCTCTCTAGGCTGCGCGATCGTGAGGCTGCACACTCCCGGTGAGCTCCGCCGCTTCGTCACCCTGCACGCCGACGTGGAAGCGGTGGCCCAGCGCTGCGGCGCGGACACGTTCGACCTGGTGCTGGTCGATCTCGAGGGGGCGTGGACCCGCTGGGTGTTCCCGTCCCAGGAGGCGGCTGAGTGGGTGGCCGGTGACCTGGGCGTCCCCCTTCACCACGGATGGGACGACGAACGGCTCACCCTTCGCATGAACCGGGGCGACCCGTGGAACACTCCCTCGGGCCGTCGCCGGGCGCTCTGACGAGGAGCCTTGACGCTGCACCTTGCGCCTTCGTGAAAGGGCCTCGGTGCTATACTCGGCAGCGTCAATCGTCTGGGCACGACCGGAACGTGGGCCTGCGCCCACGTTTCTTTTTCGAAGCGGCGGAGCGCGATGGACGTCGAGGGCCTGGTGCGGCCGGTGGTGGAGGCCTCGGGCCTCGAGCTGGTGGAGGTGGTCTTCCACCGGGAGCAGGGCCGGCGGGTGCTGCGGGTGACGGTCGACCGCGAGGGCGGGGTGGACCTCGACGCCATCGCCGAGGCGAGCGAGCGGATCGGTCGGCGGCTGGACTTGGAGGGCTTCCAGCCGGGGCCGTACGCGCTGGAGGTGAGCTCTCCGGGGGTCGAACGGCCCCTGCGGGAGGCGAGGGACTTCGCCCGACACGTCGGCGAGCAGGCCAGGGTGAAGACCACCGATCGGGCGCCCGGAGCCCGGGCGGTGACGGGATGGATCGTGGCGGCGGACCTCGATGGGGTCCGACTGGACACGGAGGCAGGCGAGGTCGTCGTTCCCTACGGGGAAATCGCGTCGGCCAGGACGGTCTTCGATTGGGCGGAAGACCTCAGGACACGGTCGAAGGGTGAGGCACGGTGAACCAGGAACTGATCCAGGCGCTCCGAGAGCTCGAGCGGGAGAAGGGCATCCCATTCGAGACGATCCTGTCCGGGCTGGAGGAGGCCCTGGCCTCGGCCTACAAGTCCTACAAGCGCCAGCACGACCCCGAGCTCGACGAGTTCACCACCGGGGTCCGGGTCGAGCTCGACCCCGAGTCGGGCGAGATGCGCGCCTGGATGCAGGAGCTGGACGAGGAGACCCAGGAGGTCCTGACCGAGAAGGAAGAGGAAGTGCCCTCCGACTTCCTCGGGCGCATCGCCGCCCAGACGGCCAAGCAGGTGATCTACCAGAAGCTCCGCGACGCCGAGCGGGAGATGACCTACGAGGAGTTCTCCGGGCGCGAGGGCGACATCGTCACCGGCATCATCCAGCAGGACTCGCACCGTTACACGCTGCTTGACCTGGGCAAGGTGGAGGCCCTGCTGCCCCAGGCCGAACAGGTCCCCTCCGAGCCGTACCGGCACGGCGAGCGGCTGAAGGCCTACATCGTGGAGGTTCGCAAGACCACCAAGGGTCCACAGATCGTGGTGTCCCGAACCCATCCCGGCCTGCTGCGCAAGCTCTTCGAGCTGGAGGTTCCCGAGATCGCCGAGGGCATCGTGGAGATCAAGGCGGTGGCCCGCGAGCCGGGGCACCGGTCCAAGATCGCCGTGCTCTCCCACGAGCCCGGCGTCGACCCCGTGGGCGCGTGCGTCGGGCCGAAGGGCTCCCGCGTGCGCCTGGTGGTCAACGAGCTTCGGGGCGAGAAGATCGATGTGGTGCAGTGGGTGGACGACCTGTCCAGATTCGTGGCGAGCGCGCTGGCGCCCGCCAAGGTCAAGGAGGTTCGGGTCGACTCCGCCACCTCGACGGCCCAGGTGATCGTGCCCGACTACCAGCTCTCGCTGGCGATCGGCAAGGAGGGGCAGAACGCGCGACTGGCCGCCAAGCTCACCGGGTGCCGGATCGACATCAAGAGCGAGACGCAGTGGGCCGAGGAGGAGCGGGCCAGGCGGGAGGCGCCGGCCCCGTCGAAGCCTTCGGCCGAAGCTCCTTCGGAAGCCCCCGGCGACCAGGCCCCAGAGCAGGAGGCGGCCCGCGACGGGACGGCCGACCATGACGGCGCCAGAGGGGACGCCGAGCCGCAGCGCGTCCCCAGCGCGCCGGAGCCCTCCGCCAGCGCCTGAGGTCGCCGCACCGCCGCCGGCTCCCGGGCCGGAGCGTTCGTGCGTGGGATGCCGGGGCAGGGGCCCGAAGGACGAGCTGATCCGGGTGGTGCGAGCCCCTGACGGCATCGTGGGGCTCGACCCCACGCGCCGGGCTGCCGGCCGGGGCGCCTACGTGCATCCCGCCCGGGACTGTCTGCAGCGGGCCATCCGGACGGGGGCGTTCGGCCGGTCCCTCCGGGTATCCCTGGATCCGGCCGCGGCCGCTAGGCTATTGACCGAACTGTCCGACCATCCGGGAGTGCGCGCGTGAGGATCCATGAACTGGCAAAGGAGCTGGGAGTCGAGAGCAGGGAGATCCTGGCCTCGCTTCAGGAGATGGGCTACGAGGGGCGAACCGCCTCCTCGACCGTTCCCGAGGAGGCCGTTCCCCGGCTGAGGGCGTCCCGGGGCCGCGTCCGGCCGGGAAGCAAGCCCATTGCCGCCACCGCGCAGCAGCTTCCGACCAGGCGCGCGGCGGAGCCGCACGAGGAGCCAGCCGAGCCCGCGGAGCCCGGTGCCGAGGCCGCGGCCGAACCCGACGGGGCGGAGGCGGTCGCGGGGGCGGGGGGGCCGGAAGCAGATGGAGCCGGCGCAGGAGGGACGGCCGCCGCCCCTGCTGTGGTTCAGGCCCCTGCGGCCGAGCCGGTCGTACCGGCAACGCCCGGGGGCCTGCGGGTCCCTCGTGGGGCCACCCCCCAGGAGCTGGCAGACAAGCTCGGCCTCTCGGCGGCGGAGATCGTCAAGTCCCTGTTCCAGGCCGGCGAGATGGTCTCGATCACGCAGTCGCTCTCCGACGCCGCCATCGAGCTCATCGCCGCCGACCGGGGCGTGAGCGTGGTGGTCGTCTCACCCCAGGAGGAGCTGGAGGAGGAGCGGGAGCCCGAAGTGGTCGACGAGAGCCGGCTGGCCCTCCGCCCCCCGGTGGTGACCGTGATGGGCCACGTCGATCACGGCAAGACCCTCCTGCTGGACGCCATCCGCAAGACCGACGTGGTGGCGGGTGAGTTCGGCGGCATCACCCAGCACATCGGGGCCTACCAGGTCCATCAGGACGGGCGGGTCATCACGTTCCTGGACACACCGGGGCACGAGGCGTTCACCGCGATGCGGGCCCGGGGTGCCCAGGTCACGGACATCGCCGTGCTGGTGGTGGCGGCCGACGACGGCGTCATGCCGCAGACGGTCGAGGCGCTGAACCACGCCAAGGCTGCGGGCGTCCCGATCGTCGTGGCCGTCAACAAGATCGACAAGGACGAAGCCGACCCGACCCGGGTCCGCCAGCAGCTGGTCGAGCACGGCATCGTCCCGGCCGAGTGGGGCGGCGAGCACGAGTTCGTCGACGTCTCCGCCAAGACCGGGGCCAACCTGGATCACCTGCTGGAGACCATCCTGCTGGTCGCGGACATCCAGGAGCTCAAGGCGGACCCGGTGGCGCCCGCGCGGGCGGCGACCATCGAGGCCCAC
>JBKPBM010000087.1:0-5421 GCA_046744325.1 Actinomycetota bacterium
CCCACAGGCCGAACGTGGCCAGCACGCCGACCACCGCCGAGACGATCAGGCGGGCCCGCACGTAGCCCGCCACGATCCGACGGACCTCCGCGACGGGCGGGCCGAACCGTTCGCGGCTTCCCGGAGGGATGACCGCCACCGCGCCCCGGGCGGCCTGGGGAAGGGACAGGAGCACCAGGAACCCCAGGAACCCCCCGACCAGGAGCACGAACCCGAAGTGGGCGAGCTGCAGGCCGGCCGAAGTCAGCGTGCGTAGGGTTCGCGGCGCCGTGCCCGCGTGCGACTGGATCCAGCCGGTGATCGACGTCCCGATCCGATGGAGCACGGAGTTGTGCGACCGGGACAGCCGCTCGAACACCCCGCTTCCCTTTCGGATCAGCCCGGGCGACGAGCCGGTGAGGCTCTTGGCCTGGTCGATGAGCACCGGGATGATCAGCGACAGCAGCACCGCGGTGAGGACCACCGCTCCGGCGAACACGAGGGTGGCGGCAAGCCGGCGTGGCATCCCGACAGCCGTGAGTCGCCGGACCGGGGGATTCAGCACGAACACGACCATGGCGGCCACCACCAGGAAGGGAAAGACCCCGCCCACGCGACCGAGGATCCGGCCGAGCACGTAGAGGAGGATCGCCCCACCCAGGACGGCCCAGGCCACCACGCCCCACCCCACGAGCCTCCGGGCCCGCCCGCCGGGAGGCATGAGGTACTCCAGGTGATCGCGCAGGGTCAGTCCGGCCGGATCCCCCATCTCGATCAAGAGGGTACCCCCGGCCGGTTCGCTAAGCTCGGGCCGACATGATCGAGCGGGGGGTGGCCGTGGTGACCGGGGCCTCGGCCGGGATCGGAGCGGCGACGGCTCGGGTACTGGCGGGGGCAGGGTTCGCCGTGGTTCTGGGGGCTCGCCGCATGGATCGGCTCGAGGAGGTGGCCCGGTCCTGCGGGGATGGCGCCCGAGCGCTGCCGCTGGACGTCACCGATGCCGATTCGGTGAACGCCTTCGCCGAACAGATCCCGGAGGCTCGGGTGCTGGTCAACAACGCCGGGGGTGCCCTCGGTCGCGACCCGGTCGCCGAGGCCGACGAGGAGGCCTGGCGCCGCATGTGGGAGCTGAACTTCCTGGGCACCGTGCGGGTGACCAAGGCGTTCCTCCCCGCGCTGGAGGCATCGGGGGACGGTCACGTTGTGGTGGTCGGCAGCATCGCTGGATTCGAGATCTATGACCACGGAGCCGGCTACACGGCCGCCAAGCACGCGGAGCGTGTGCTGAGTCGGACGCTGCGGATCGAGCTTCTGGGCAAGCCGATCCGGATCACGGAGATCTCGCCCGGCCTGGTGCAGACCGAGTTCAGCCTGGTCCGGTTCGACGGCGACGCGGAGCGGGCGCGCCAGGTGTATTCGGGGCTCACCCCCCTGGTCGCCGAGGATGTCGCCGAGTGCATCGCCTTCGCCGTCACCCGGCCGTCCCATGTGAACGTCGACGAGATCGTGGTCAAGCCCCGCGACCAGGCCAGCGCCACCGCCATCTTCCGCCGCGGCGAGTGACGGACCGGAGAGAGGATGGAGCTTCCCCACCCCGTCCGGGTCTTCTGCCGCGCGGCCGCGGAGCTCGGCGAGCGCACGGTCAGAACCCGATGGGGAGTGGTGATGACCGACTCCAGGTACCCATTGATCTGGGATGCGAACAACGCTGCCGTGCTGGAGCCCGCGTCGAATCTCACCGCCGAGGAGATCCGGGAGGCCCTGCTCCCAGAGCTCCGGGCGGCGGGAGCTCCCATCGAGCACGTGGAGTTCTGGGACCCATCGGGGAGCCAGGCCCAAGAGGAGCTGCGGCAGGCCCAGGATCCCGCGTGGCGCGCGCACCGGCCACACACGGACGCCGTCATGGCCTTTCGTCCGGGTGTCGGGGCCGCGACCCGGGCCGCCCGGCATGGGGTGGGTGTGGAGAAGCCGTTCCAGCTCGACGAGGACTTCTGGACGTGGTACCGGACGAGCCTGCCCGAGTTCGGCGACGAGCTCTCCGCCGAGGTGCTCGACCAGATGGTGGCCAGGATCCGCACGGTCTTCGTCCCCGCCGGGCTGCGGTTCCTCGTGGGGTGGCACGAGGGGGAACGCGCCGGCTACACCAGCCTGCTCTCCCTTGGGGGGGTGGGCTACCTGGACGGGGTGGTGACCATGCCGGGGTTCCGGCGGCGCGGCGTGGCCTCCGCGACGGTCCAGGCGGCGGTGGAGGCCAGCCGGGCCGCCGGAGACCGCTTCCTGTTCCTGCTGACCGAGACCGACGGACGTGCCCGCAGGCTCTACGAGCGCCTCGGGTTCCGTTTGGAGTCAGTGGTGGAGAGCTTCACCCGTCCGCTCCCGACGAAGGGCGGCGCTCCGTGACCCGCGACGACCCGGACCTGGTCGACCTGGTCGAGCGGGCCCTGGCCGAGGACGCCCCAGCGGGAGACCTGACCACGCGCCTCACCGTGCCGGAGACGGCCCGGTGCCGGGCGGAGCTTCGGGCGAAGGCCACGGGGGTCCTGGCCGGGACCCGCGCGGCCCAGCGAGCCTTCGACATCGTGGCCGACCAGGACGGCCTGGGTCCGGTCGAGGTGACGTGGGAGACCTTCGACGGCGACCCGGTCTCCCCCGGGACCCTGATCGCCCGGATCTCCGGCCCGGCTCACTCGATCCTGCGGGCCGAGCGCGTGGCCATCAACTTCCTGGGCCACCTCTCCGGGGTGGCCACGATGACCCGCCGGTTCGTGGAGCAGGCGTCGCCGGCTCGCGTGCTGTGCACCCGCAAGACCACGCCCGGGCTCCGCGCGGTGGAGCGGGAGGCGGTGGCCGCGGGCGGCGGTTCGCTGCACCGGGCCTCGCTGTCCGAAGCCGTGCTGGTCAAGGACACCCACCTGCGGATCGCCGGAGGCGTGTCCAAGGCCGTCCGCCTCGCACGGCGGGGGAGCGCCCCCGTGGAGGTCGAGGTGGAGACCCTCGACGAACTCGACGAGGCGCTCGCCGCGGGGGCGGAGCGGATCCTGCTGGACAACCCCACGCCCGAGCTCGTCCGCTCGGCGGTCGCTGCGGTTGGGGATCCGGAGCGTTTGGAGATCTCGGGGGGAATCACGCTGGAGTCGGTACAATCGCTCGTAGACGCGGGGGCGCGGGTCATCTCCGTGGGACGGATCACCCACTCCGCACCCTCGCTGGACATCTCCCTCGAGGTGGTGGATGCCGGTTAGCTTCGAAGCATGGGCCGCGGAGGTTCGCCGCCTCGCTGCCCAGCGCCGGGCCGTGATCCTCGCTCACAACTACCAGGTGCCGTGGATCCAGGACGTCGCCGACTTCGTCGGTGACTCGCTGGCCCTGTCCCGGCAGGCGGCCGAGACGGACGCGGAGGTCATCGTGTTCTGCGGCGTCCACTTCATGGCCGAAACGGCGAAGATCCTGTCACCGCACAAGACCGTGCTCCTCCCCGATCTCTCCGCCGGGTGCTCGCTGGCCGCGACCGTCACTGCCGCGGACGTTCGGGCCTGGAAGGCCGAACACCCCGGGGCCGCCGTGGTGGCGTACGTGAACACCACCGCCGAGGTGAAGGCGGAGGCCGACATCTGCTGCACGTCCTCGAACGCGGTCGAGGTGGTCCGCGCCATCCCGGAGGACCGGGAGATCCTGTTCCTGCCGGACATGTTCCTCGGCGCGCACGTCGAACGACAGACGGGCCGAACGATGCACGTGTGGATGGGCGAGTGCCACGTCCACGCCGGGATCAGCCCCTCCGACGTCACGGAGAAGGTGGCCGCCCAGCCTGAGGCCGAGCTACTGATCCACCCGGAGTGCGGGTGCACCACCTCGGCCCTTTACCTCCTGTCCGAGGGCGTGCTGCCGGCCGACCGGACCAGGGTGCTGTCCACGGGCGGGATGGTCCGGGAGGCGATCGATTCGAAGGCCACGACGTTCCTGGTGGCCACCGAGACCGGCATCCTGCATCAGTTGCGCAGGGGGAACCCGGGAAAGGAGTTCCGCCCGGTCAACGAGTACGCCGTGTGCCAGTACATGAAGGCCATCACCCCCGAGCGCCTCACGCGCTCGCTTCGGGAAGGCGTGTTCGAAATCACGGTGGCCGAGGACGTCCGGGTCCGTGCCGCACGTGCCGTCCAGCGCATGATCGAGCTCCAGCCCTCCGCGGCATCGCCCGGGATGGCTGCCGTGCCTGCGGCGGCCCGGTAGGAACGCACGCCACCGCGTGAAGACGATCGTCGTCGGGGCCGGGGCAGCGGGGCTTTGGGCCGCGCTCCACGCGGCGGACCGGGGACCCGTCGCCATCGTCGCCCCGGATCCAGAGACCTCGAGCTCCACCGCACTGGCGCAGGGCGGGATCGCCGCGGCCGTGGCCGCGGGCGACTCGCCGGAGGCGCACGCCGAGGACACCATCGCCTCGGGCGCCGGGCTGTGCGATCCGGGCGCCGTCCGCGTGCTCACATCTGAGGCGCCGGGGGTGATCGCCGAGCTTCTTCGACGGGGCATGGTCTTCGACGCGGGCGGCGAGCCCACGCTGGAGGGCGGCCACGGGGCCCGCCGCGTCCTGCACGCGGGCGGAGATGCGACCGGCCACGCTCTCCTACGGGCCCTGGTGGCGTGCGCGAAGGAGGACCGTCGCGTCCGGTGGTGGCCGGTTCGGGTCGGCTCCCTTGACCTCGAAGGAGGGCGCGTGAGGGGCGTGGCGGTTCCAGGCGCGGCGCTGCCGGCGGACCGCGTCATCCTCGCCACCGGCGGGGCCACCGCGATCTTCGGCCGGCGCACCGGGCCCGATCGAGCCACCGGGCACGGCATGATCCTCGGGTGGCGGGCCGGCGCCGCCCTGGCCGACCTCGAGTTCGTGCAGTTCCATCCGACCGCCCTCGATGTCCCCGGCAAACCGGCATGGCTGCTCACCGAGGCTTTGCGGGGAGAGGGGGCGCGCCTGGTCGACGGCGAGGGAAGGACGTTCGCAGAGCGCTTCGACCGGCGCGGCGAGCTGGCGCCGCGCGATGTCGTGGCCAGGGCCATCGCCGCGGTCCGGGCCGAGACGGGACGGGTGTTCCTGGATGCCCGGACGATCCCGGGCGTCCGGGACCGATTCCCGACCGTGGCCTCCTCTTGCCAGGCGGCCGGCCTGGACCTGGGGGGAGACCTCATCCCGGTGGCCCCGGCCGCCCACTACTTCACCGGCGGTCTGCTCACCGATCGGTGGGGCCGGACCACGGTTCCGGGGCTGTTCGCTTGCGGCGAGGTGGCCTGCACGGGCGTCCACGGTGCGAACCGTCTGGCCTCGAACTCGCTGCTCGAGGCGCTGGTCTTCGCCCGGCGGAGCGCCCTGGCCGACGACCTCCCCTCGGACGTCCCGGTGTCGGCGCCGTCTGACCCGCTGGGTCACCCGCCCGGCGCGACGCCCCTCACCGT
>JBKPBM010000092.1:0-7199 GCA_046744325.1 Actinomycetota bacterium
TTCGAGGCCCGCACGGTGGAGCTGGGGGAGACGTTCGAGGCCGGGCCCCTTCGGGTGGAGACCCGCCCGATGTGCCATCCGGTCCCCACCCTGGGCATGCGCGTGTCGGCGAACGGCTCGGCACTGGCCTACAGCGCGGACACGGGGCCCACCGACGAGCTGGTGGCGCTGTCCCGGGGCGCCGACGCGCTGTTGTCGGAGGCAACGTGGCTGGAACGAGCGGGGCGCGACCCCATCCACCTGACCCCCGCCGAGGCCGCCGAGCACGCCAACCGGGCGAGCGTCGGCCGTCTGATCCTGACGCACATCTGGCCGTCGAGCGACCCCGCCGAGGCGGAGGAGCAGGCCGCCCGGGGCTTCTCGGGCAGCGTCGCTGTGGCCACGGAGGGGATGCGGGTGGTCCTGTGAAGGAGGCAGAGACGATGGACGGGCCCACCCTGCGTATGGACGGTCGAGGACCGGCGGACCTCCGGCCGATCAAGGTCGAGCTCGGCTACCTCGAATGGGCCGAGGGCTCGGCCCTCCTGGAGATGGGCAAGACCCGCGTCCTGGCCGCAGCGTCGTACGAGACAAAGTCCCCCCGGTTCCTCCAGGGCTCCGGCTCGGGCTGGGTGACCGCCGAGTACGCCATGCTCCCGCGGGCCACCTCGGTGCGGACCCCGCGGGAGGTCCAGGCGGGACGGCCGTCGGGGCGGACCCAGGAGATCCAGCGGCTGGTGGGCCGAAGCCTCCGCGCCGTCACCGCCCTCGAGCGCATGGGGGAGGGCACCATCTGGGTGGACTGCGACGTCCTGCAGGCCGACGGCGGGACCCGCACCGCCTCGATCACCGCCGGGTACCTGGCCCTGGCCCAGGCGGTCACGGCCCTGTCCTCCGCCGGCCTGGTGCCCGCGGACCTCCTCACGGACTCGGTGGCGGCGGTCAGCGCCGGCATCGTGGGCGACGACCTGCTGGTCGACCTCTGCTACGAGGAGGACTCCAAGGCGGAGGTCGACTTCAACGTGGTGATGACGGGGTCGGGTCGGCTGGTCGAGGTCCAGGGCACCGCCGAGGGCCTGCCCTTCACCCGGGAGCAACTCGACGGCCTGCTCGGGCTCGCCGCGGTCGCCATCGACCAGCTCACCGAGTTCCAGCGCCAGACGCTCGAAGGCCTCGGCTCCTAGCCGGCGCATGGCCGTCCCGACCCGCCTGGTCCTGGCGACCCGCAACGTGCACAAGGTGCGCGAGATCCTTCGGATCTGTGCCGACTGGCCAGTCGAGTGGGTCACCTTCCGGGAGGCCTCATGGCCCGAGGTCGAGGAGACCGGGGACGGGTACCTGCAGAACGCATCGCTGAAGGCCGACTCGGTGGCCTCCGCGGTCGGAGCGCCCGCGCTTGCCGACGACTCGGGCATCGAGGTCGACGCGCTGGGCGGCGCCCCCGGACCGCGGTCGGCTCGCTTCGCCGGCGATCACGCCACCGACCGGGAGAACCTCCGGGTTCTGATCGAACGGATCCGGCACGTTCCCGAGAGGGACCGTTCGGCCCGGTACCGGTGCGTGGCCGTGTGCGCCTGGCCCGACGGGCGATCGCGCTCCTCGGAGGCGACGTGCGAGGGTCGGCTGATCAGCCATCCTCGGGGCAGCGGTGGGTTCGGCTACGACCCCATCTTCGTGCCCGACGATGTGCCCGATGGCCGGACCATGGCCGAATTGCTTCCCGGGGAGAAGGACGCCATCAGCCACCGGGGCCGGGCCCTGCGGTCACTCCGCCTCACGCTGGAGGAACGGGGCGTGACGTGATCCAGCGCACAGGTGAGCCGTGCGCTTCCGCATAGGTCGCCGCCGAGCCGCCGTGGGACTCTGGAGCGGTATCGCGGCGAGGGCTATTCTTGCGCCTCGTCCCGCCGACACATTTCTTGGATCAAAGGGAAAGGACCGAGTGTGAGGGTGCCCGAATTTCGTCTGCACGCCGACTCCGGAGACGCGGTGCCCCTTCGAGACGCCGCCCCCCTGTGGCTGGCGCTCGCCGTGGCAGGAGGGGCCGCGTGGGTCCTCACCACCGTGCAGGCCAACCACATGGGAGCGGGCCCGGGGACCATGGGCATGACCTTCCGCTTCTTCGTGGGGATGTGGGTGGTGATGATGGCCGCGATGATGCTGCCGGCCCTGGGGCCGCAGGCCGCCCGGGAGACCGTCCTGGTCGAGGGCCATGCGACGACGGCGTCGCGAGTCGGTGGGGTATTCGCGTTCGGCGGCGGATTCCTGATCCCGTGGGCCGTCTACGGCGCCCTCGCGTTCGCTGCGGCTGCGGGGACAGGTCGTCTCGTTGCCGACTCCCCGGACCTGGCGAAGTGGCTGGGTGTGTTCATCTTCCTGGGGGCAGGCGCCTACCAGCTCACGCCGCTCAAGGCTGGGGCGCTGGCGCACTGCCGCATGGAGATGGCCCCGCCGGCGGCGCCGGGCACCGCGCTCGGCGACGCGCTGTCCGGCCTCCGCGACGGCGCTGCGTGCGTGGGGTGCTGCTGGGCCATGATGGCCATCCTCATCGCCGTGGGCGTGATGAACCTCTGGGCCATGGCCGGACTGGCCATCCTCATCTTCGCGGAGAAGATCCTGCCAGCCCCCCGGCTGGTCTCGGCGATCGGCTCGGCCGCCTTTGCCACGCTCGGGATCGTGGCCATCCTCCATCCAACGCTTCTCTCGGGGCTGCATGCAGCCGAGATGATGACCGGAGGCATGTGAGGGTCCGGTGCGGGCGACGCGACGCTTCGTCGTCGGCCAGGTGATCCACCGGCCGAGGGGGCCTTGCCGGAGACTTCGTTGAACGCTCAGTCGCGCCCGGGCCACGAGGTCGTGCTCGACGTGGAGGGCATGACGTGCGCCTCCTGCGTCAACCGCATCGAGCGGGTCCTCTCGCGCGAGCCCTCGGTGATCGAGGCCCGGGTCAGTCTGGCCGCCAGGACGGCGGTCGTCCGGTCCTCATCGTCGGATCCGGCGCCGCTGATCGCGGCGGTGGAGAAGGTCGGCTACGGCGCCAGGCTCCATGAGACCACGCGGTCGCCGGCCGAGGAGATCCGCGACTACCAGCGCCGTCTCTACGTGTCCGCCTTCTGCTCGGCGTACGTCTTGCTGTTCTCGCTGGTGCTGTGGCCGGGCTCGCCCGCCAGCCACGTCGGTGCGTGGGCCTTCGCCACGCCCGTCCAGTTCTTCGGTGGGTGGCCGTTCCTGGCGGGGGCGGTGCGGGCGGCGCGCCGGCGCGACCACACCATGGACACGCTGGTGGCCACGGGGTCGCTGGCGGCCTACTCGTACAGCGTGCTGGCCACGATCACCGGCAAGAGCCACACGTTCTTCGACACCTCGGCCATGATCGTGACGCTCATCCTGCTCGGCCGGGTGCTGGAGGCACGGGCCCGGGCCCGGGCGGGCGACGCGGCCCGACTGTTGTTGCAGCAGCAGCCCCACGAGGCCACCGTGCTCCGGGCGGGCCGGGAGGACTCGGTTGCCATCGGCCAGGTGGGGGTGGGAGACCTGGTGGTGGTCCTGCCCGGCACGAAGATCCCCGTGGATGGGGTGGTCAGGACGGGCGCATCGGCCGTCGACCTGTCGTTGCTCACGGGCGAGTCGGTCCCGGTCGACGTGGGGCCGGGAGACGAGGTGGTGGGCGGCTCGATCAACGGCCAGGGCCGTCTCCTGGTCGAGGTCACCCGGGTGGGCTCCGAGACCCGGCTGCACCAAATCGTCCGGTTGCTGGAACGGACGCAGGCCCTCAAGGCGCCGATCCAGCGGCTGGCCGACCGCGTGGCCGCGGTCTTCGTTCCCCGGGTGCTGATCCTGGCGGGGATCACCTTCGCCTTGCGCTTGGTCTTCGATCGCGCGGGGCTGGGCGGCGCGGTCCTGCACGGCGCCGCGGTGCTGCTCGTGGCGTGTCCCTGCTCGCTGGGGCTGGCCACCCCGGCCGCGATCATGGCCGGCACCGGACGGGCGGCCGAGCTCGGGTTCCTGTTCAAGAGCGGGGAGGTCTTCGAGGCCGCCCGGCGGATCGACACGATCCTGCTGGACAAGACCGGCACGCTCACCGAGGGCGCCATGACGCTGGTCGACGTGGTGCCGGCCCCAGGACGGACGACGGAGTCGGTCCTCGCCGTCGCCGCGGCCGCCGAGCGGGGATCCGCGCATCCCATCGCCCGGTGCGTCCTGCGGGCGGCCGAGGCGCGTTCGATCGAGGGTCCCGACGCCGACGGGTTCGCCGCGGAGCCAGGCGCCGCGATGCTGGCCACGCTCGAGGGATCGCCGATCCGGGTGGGCCGCCCGGACGGGTTGCCGGCGGGGTTGGCGGCGCGGGCGGACGAGCTGGCGGGGGCGGGGCTCACCGTGTTCGCCGTGTGGCGTGATGGAGAGCCGCTGGGGCTCCTGGGCGCGGCCGATCGCCTCAAGGCCGACGCGGTGGCCACCGTGGCCAAGCTGCGCCGGTGGGGGTGGGAGGTCGCCCTGGTCAGCGGGGATCACCGGCGCACGGTCGAGGCGGTGGCGCGGGAGGCGGGGATCGACCGGGCGGTGGCGGAGGTGTTCCCGGAGGAGAAGGTCGAGGAGGTGCGCCGGCTTCAGGCCCAGGGCCGGCGGGTGGCCTTCGTCGGCGACGGCATCAACGACGCCCCGGCGCTGGCCCAGGCGGACCTCGGCATCGCGCTGGGAACCGGGACGGACGTGGCCATCGAGGCCGGCGACGTGCTGATCATGGGTGGCGAGATCGAGCTGGTGGTGGAGTGCCTTGCCCTGGCGCGGAAGACGTTCTGGGTCATCGCCGAGAACCTCGCGTGGGCGTTCGCCTACAACGTGCTGATGATCCCCCTCGCTGCGTTCGGCGTGATCTCGCCGCTGGTGGCCGCGGCGGCGATGGCCGGCTCGAGCGTGACGGTGGTGGGCAACGCCCTCCGGCTCAGGCGGTGGGGCGTGCGCCGTCACGCCCTGGAGGCCGGGGGAGAGGTGGAGGTCGAGGTGTGGCCCGAGCTCGCCATCGACGTCGAGGCGGCCGCCACGCCGTCTCGTGACGACGAGCCTGCGGTTCCCATCCTGCCGCTGGGGCGGATCGTTCCGGTGACCGGATCCGACGCGCCGGAGCCGGCCCGTGAGGTCAGGCTGCCGCACCTCCCCGCGCCGCTGGCAGGGTGGCGCCCCGGCGCGGGGAAGGCCGACGTCCAGGGCCGGGATGATGGGGCGAAGCGGAACCAGAGCTTCGCCCGCCAGGAGCTCCGGAGGATCTCGGCCGCGCTCGGCAGATTCTTCCAGCAGCAGTGGGAGCTGTGACGGGGCTCGGAACGGAACCGGCAGGGTCAATCCGAATCCCTCTCATTAATGGTGTATCAGACATACACCGTTGATACACGGCCGCGAGCAAGCCCTCGACTTCCCCCGCAGCACCGCGGAGGTCACCGAAGCTCGACGTCACCCCGGTCGGCGGCGATGATCACCGCCCGAAGCTCGGCGGGGCCCTCCTCCACCCGGACCGGCAGGGAGGCGCGATCCCCGATCCACCCCTGGACGGAAGCGGACGACCCGGCCACCAGGACCTGGGTGATGCCCATGGGCCGAGCCCCGTGCCGGATGTCGGCCCGTCCCGGGTGCAGCTCCTCCGGGACCTCCCACGTGATGAAGAACGGCAGGGAGGGCTCGGCCATGGCCCGCTCCATTCCGGCAGACCGCCACCGCAGGACCTCCCCGGTCGGGAGCACACGCTGTCCCGATTCCACCTGCAGTCCGAGGCGGGCGGCGGTGGCGTCCAGGTCGCTCGTCCGCACGCACCACCGCATCAGGCGGTCACCGCCCGCGGTCCGGGCCTGGAGGTCCCGGCCGAGGAAGCTCTGGCCGGCCACATCGGGGTCCATCACCCCCAGCAGCTCGACGTAGCTGGGGCCCAGCGGCACGATCCGGTTGCCGGTGCCCCAGGCCGGATGGACGCCGCCGGGCACCGAGTGAAGGCCGAACCGTTCCCGGAAGCGGCTCGCCGCCGCCTCGAGGTCCTGCACGCCGTACACCACGTGGTCGATCTGCATCATCGCCTCTCCTCAAGGGGTCCCGGAAGGCAGACGGTAGCGGATGCCAGGGCGAGGTGCGGGACGCCCCGGTATCCTGTCCGGACGCCTCGAAGCGCCCACCGAAGCCCTGGAGGATGACCGGACATGATCGACGTCAATCAGGACGCGCGCGCCCTTGCCGACCGGTACTGGGAGGAGCTGCTGGATCTCGAGCCTCTGATCGGAACCATGATGGGGGACGAGCGGTTCGACGATCGGCTCTCCGATCCAAGCGAGGAGGGCGTTGCCCACAGATTGGAGATGAACCGACGGGCCATCGCTGCGCTCTCGGCCATCGACCGGAGCACGCTGGATGAGACGGCTCGCACGACGCTCGCCATGATGGAGGCCATCGCCCGGCGGCTGGTGGCCGAAGCCGAATACCGGCTGGACCGCTTCTACGCCGTCAGCCACCTCTTCGGGCCCGGGACGCTGCTGGCCGAGCTGGGATCGCTCCAGCGGGCTGACACCCCCGAGCGGCTGGACCGCTACGTCACGCGCCTCGGCCGGGTGCCGACGTTCCTGGACGACCTGGGGATCGTGGCCCTGAACGCGGCCGAGGCGGGCCAGACCAGTCCGGGTGTGGTGGTCGACCGGTGCATCGGACAGATCGAGAGGCTTCTGCGAACCCCGATCGATCAGACCCCTGCCTTCGGCCCGCTGGCCGAGGGGGATGCGAGCGGGCGCGATCGGGTCACCGCGGTGCTTCGCGACGCAGTGTGGCCGGCATTCGAACGCTACCTCGACGTCCTGCGCCGCTACCGCCCATCGGCCACCGAGACGATCGGGCTGTACGCCTTGCCGAACGGCGACGCCATCTACGCGGCCACCATCCTCTCCTACACCACGCTGCCGCTGGATCCCCAGGAGGTGCACGACATGGGCGTGGCCGACCTGGAGAAGATCCAGGAGGAACGCAGGGAGATCTCGCGGGCGCTGGGCTTTGGGGACGACGTCGATCGGGCCGTGGCCGAGTACACCGATAGCGGGAGGAACAACGCGAGCTCCAGAGACGAGATGGTGGAGATCGCCAGGCGCCAGGTCCAGAAGGGCTGGGACGCGGCCCCGGGCTGGTTCGGCCGGGTCCCGTCGGTGAACTGCGAGGTCAAGCCCGTCGAGGAGTTCCGGGAGCAGGACACCCCG
>JBKPBM010000237.1:0-3820 GCA_046744325.1 Actinomycetota bacterium
CCGCAGGGAGTGAATGATGAACGCCATCGAGCACGAGGAGGCGGCTGACATGTGTCTCACCTGCGGTTGCATGCGTCCCCACGACGACATGGGGAACCCAGACAACCTCGTCATCGAGGATCTCGAGAAGAGCGCCGCAGCGAGCGGCGTGAACCTCGATCAGGCCGTGGCGAACCTGGTGAAGACGGTGGACGTCGCCAAAGCCGAGACCGAGCACCACCACGGTAGGGCGACATGACGGGCGAGCCCGCCTCAAAGGTCGGAACTCATTCGTTCGATGTCGTCGTCATCGGTGGCAGCCAAGCCGGCCTTGCCGCCGGCTACCACCTCGCGCAGCGCGGCCTGAGCTTCGCGATTCTTGATGCGGGCCCAGAGATCGGCCACGTGTGGCGGACTCGATGGGACTCGCTCACCTTGTTCACTCCCGCCCAGTACAGCGGGCTTCCGGGGATGCCCTTTCCGTTGCCGAAGGACACGTACCCATCGAAAGACGACGTCGCCGCGTACCTGCAAGCCTACGTCTCGGCCTTCGATCTACCCGTGAGGCTCAACGCCAAGGTCACGTCGCTCAACCCGCGAGACGGGGCGTACGTCGTGGCGACGGCGGACGAGGAACTCACGGCGAGCCAAGTCGTCGTCGCCACGGGACCATTCCACGTCCCCTTCGTTCCTCCGATCGCTGGCGACCTCGATCGATCGGTCTTCCAAATCCACAGCGCCGACTATCGAAACCCTGCCCAACTGCCCGAGGGTAGTCACGCTCTCGTAGTGGGAGGAGGCAACTCCGGCTTCCAGATCGCCGAGGAACTCGCCGCGACCAGGATGGTGGATCTCGCGGTCGGCAATCGAGTTCCGCCACTGCCGCAGCGTTTGCTCGGCAAGGACATCTTCTGGTGGCTGTCCGGGGTCGGGTTCATGCATATCAGCACCGATTCACGCCTCGGGCGGAAATTGGCGCAGCGTGACGTGCTCATCGGATCGAGTCCGAGGAGGCTTCGCCGAGCCGGTGTGACTCTTCGGAAGCGACTGACGAGCGCCAAGGGGCGGCGGGCCGTCTTCGCGGATGGGAGCGAGGAGGACGTTGACGCGATCGTCTGGGCGACGGGATACCACTCCGACTTCACGTGGATCGACATCCCAACAATCAAGGACGAGAGGGGCGGAATCTTCCATCGGCGCGGGGTGACCGATGCTCCTGGCGTGTTCTTCATCGGACTCACTTGGCAACACACCCGCGGATCGGCGCTTATCGGGTTCGTGCACGACGACGCGGCTTTCATCGCGAGCCGCATGGAATCGCGACTGGAGAGCCGCGCTGGACTGACTATCCGGACGGACTCCGAGCGCACGTAGAGAGGACCGGATGGAGGTGGTGGAGGATTTGGTGTGCGGATGCGCATCGATGGCGCGTGCTTTGGAGCTCAAGGCATCGCGGAGCCAAGGACGCTGTATGAGGCGATCCCTGACGGCGATGCGTAGCTTCTTCGATGCCGCGCGAATCGGCTTGGGTTGCATACAGTCGTAGGGATCTGGCCGTGAGTGTCGTTCGATCACGCCCTTTGCACGGCGATAAGCCGTCGGCACGCGCGGCGCTGACTTGGGGAGTCCTCGTAGGAGCGGTCCGACTGTCGACCTGGGAGTCCCCCGGTCGAAAGGGGAGACGCTATGGCCATGGTGACTGATCCGGTGTGCGGGATGCGGATCGACTCCAACGATGCCGTGGCGACGGCCGAGCGAGATGGAGCGACCTACTACTTCTGTTCTGAAGCTTGCGGCGATGTCTTCCTCGCCGATCCGGCCTCATACGCGGCTGAAGCAGCGGAGGGGATGGATCGCGGACGAATCACCAAGGAGGAGATCGCCGCGCGATCCGGCGCGACGATCGAGCGCGTCCAAGAGCTCGTCGACCTCGGCCTTCTCGAGTCGGACGCTGACGGCTTCCGACGTCGCGAAGTGATGCGTGTCCGTGTCATCGAGGAGCTGCGATCGAAAGGGCTTGATACCAAGGCCCTCGCCGCGGCGTTCTCGGCCGGGCACCTGAGTCTCGGGTACCTGGAGAGCGCAGGCCGTCGATTCCCGCGGACCGACCAAACGTTCGCCGAGTTCGCCGAGGAACTCGGGATCGCGATCGAGACCCTGCAGGCCGTGTATGTGGCCCTTGGCTTGCCGCGGCCCCGCGACGACGAGCACGTCCGAGAGGAGGACGCGCCCATGCTCAAAGCCCTCCCGGTCATGTTCGGAGCGGGAGTCGGCGAAGGGGACGTGCTTCGTGTCGTCCGCATCTGGGGCGACAGCGCCAGGCGGGTCGCGCAGTTCCAGACCCACTACTTCCACACGGTGATCGAGGCTCCGTTTCGGCAGCAGGGGCTTCGAGACAATGAGGCGTACGAGGCCGCCATCCGGGACGTGGGGCTACGCATGGGCCACTCGGGGGAGGAGCTGCTGAGCTGGCTCTTCCGGCGGCACGCAGAGGCGTTCCTGGCCCAACACCAGTTCGACCATGTGGAGACCGCGCTCGAGGAGGCCGGGGTCCGCCAAAGACCACTCAGGGGGATCGAGGCTGCCGCGTTCGCGGACCTCTCTGGCTACACGAGACTGACCGAAGAGAGTGGTGACGATGTCGCCACGCGCGCCTCGCTGAGGCTCGCGCGACTGGTCAGCGAGGTGGCAGCAGAGCACCACGGACAGGTGGTGAAGATGCTCGGCGATGGCGTCCATTTTCACTTCCCGGATCCGGGCGACGCGGTCAGGGCTTCCCTCGAGATCATCGACGCGGTGCGCCCGAACGGGCTACCGCCCGCGCATGTCGGGGTCAATGCCGGACCGATGATCTACGACGAGGGGGACTACTTCGGACGGACGGTGAACATCGCAGCGCGGATTGCATCCCAGGCTGCCGCGGATCAAGTCTTCCTGGGTGAGGACCTCGTACGGACCGTCGAGCCGGAGGGGTTCCGGGTTCAGAAGGTGGGCGAATTCGATCTGAAGGGGATCGCCCACCCGGTGACCCTTTATCAGGCCCTCCGGGACGGGTAGCGCACTGCAATGAGCATCGCTGCCCGCGTCTTCCGTGTCCAGAAGGGTGAAGGCACCCTCGCCGCTTTGATCGTCAGCTTGATGTTCGTATCCCTGGGGGCCGCAACCATCGGGGAGAGCGCCATCGACGCCTTGTTCTTCGACCGCATCGGCCCACAGGCGCTCCCGATCATGTACATGTTGCAGGGTGGCGCCGCATTGATCGCAATGGTCGCGATCACAGGAACCTTGGGGCGGCTTGGTCCTCGCCGGGCCTATCTCGGTGCTCCTCTGCTCCTTGTAGCAGTGGTCGTGGGGGAGCGGGCCTTGCTGCTCGTCGGCTCCGGCTGGATCTATCGACTGTTGTTCATAACGGCAGCGCTGGCCACGCTGGTCTTGGGCATCTCTCTTTGGGGAGCGGCGGGAGCCGTCGTCGATACCCGGCAGGCCAAGCGGCTGTTCCCAATATTTGGCGCCGGCGGAATCCTCGGATCGGTCATCGGCGGTTTGCTCACCCCGCCGCTCGCCTCGACGATCGGCACGGAGAACCTCCTTTTCGTGTGGGCTGGGGGCCTCACCGGCGCCTTCGTCTTGACCCGGCTGGTGCTCGGCCCAGCTCGCGCCGTTGCGCGTCGACGCACTCGAACCCGCGTACCCGCGCTCAAGGGCATGGCTCAGGGGTTCGCATTCGTCCGCCGTTCGAGGTTGCTGGCCTGGATGACGGCGGCCGCTGTCTTGTTCTCGGTCCTGTTCTATACGCTGTATCTGCCCTTCGCCAGAGCCGTCGCAGAGCACTATCCGGACC
>JBKPBM010000011.1:0-4612 GCA_046744325.1 Actinomycetota bacterium
GTCCCTCACCGCCAAGGTCCAGGACGAGGTGGGGCACGGCCAGATCCTGTACCGGGTGGCCGAGGACCTGGGCAAGACCCGGGAGCAGATGTTCGACGACCTGGTCAACGGCCGCACCAAGTTCCACAACGTCTTCCATTACCCCGCCGAGACCTGGGGCGACGTGGCCTACATCGGGTTCCTCATCGACGGGGCCGCCCTGGTCAACCAGAAGGCGCTCCTCGATTCCTCCTACGCCCCCTACGTGCGGGCCATGCGTCGGATCTGCCCGGAGGAATCGCTGCACCTTCGCCACGGCGAGGAGCTGGTGCTGGAGATGTGCAGCGGCACGGACGCCCAGCGCGCGCTGTTCCAGGACGCGGTGAACCGGTGGTGGGAACCGACCATGCACTTCTTCGGCCCGCCGTCGAAGCAGAAAGACATGCTCCTGTACTGGGGCATCAAGACGCGGTCCAACGAGAGTCTGCGCCAGGAGTTCTTCACCACCTACGTCCCGAAGCTGTGGGATCTGGGGATCTCGGTGCCCGACGACCAGCTCGCCTGGAACGAGCAGAGCGGCGAGTGGAACTGGTCCGAGCCGAACTGGGACGAGTTCTGGCGGGTGGTCAAGGGCGACGGTCCGATGACCGCGGTCCGGCTGGCCCGGCGCAAGAGCGTGTGGGACACCCACGCGTGGGTGCGCGAAGTGTTCGCCGGCATCCCGGCGGAAGCGGCCTGACGCATAAGGCCGGGGCGCCCATGCCCGTTTTCGACGTCTTCGGCAAGCGAACCGAGCACGACGACTGGACGCTGGTGGGCGGGATCAAGGCCCCCGACGTCGAGATGGCGCTGGTGCTGGCCCGTGAGACGCATTTCCGGCACAAGGAGGGCGTGGCCTACGCGGTGCGCCGCCGCGGGGTGTCGGAGATGCACGTGGGGACCGATGGGCCGGAGCTGCTGGGCGGGGTCACCGACCGCTCCTATCGGCGCCAGGAGGCCTATGCGGGCGTGGGCGCCAAGCACAAGCGGATCGGCCGGTTGCTGGCCGAACGAGGCCTGGTGATCGACCGTCCCCGGCCGGGCCGTGGCCGGACGCCCTAGCCGCCGCCCTTCGGCGGGGAGTTCCGGAAGGTGGCCGCCAGCCCCGCGATGAGCGCCTGCTTCTCGTCCGCGGTGAGGCGAGACCCTCCATGGACCAGCCGGTAGAACCACGGGGGCATGCTCCCGTCCTGGATCACGCCGGCGACGTCTCCAGCGCCGTCCTGTGGACGGTTCCACTCGGAGAAGTTCAGGCTCGCCCGTCCCTGGTCGACGTCGTGCTGAGCCAGCCAGGAGAACGGCGCGATGTTCGTGTACCAGTACCACCGGGTCTCGTTGCTGTGGCAGTCGAAGCACGCGCTCACGGCGAGCTGGCGCGTCCGCGGGCTGTCCCACGCCGGCTCCTGCGTCACCGGCGGGTTGGTGTGGGAGCGACCGTACGGGATGAGTTGGATCAGCATGAACAGCCCGACCAAGGCCAGGAACAGCACTGTGAATCCCCTCCGGCGCTGGCCTTGCCGACCGGTGGGCTGGGAATCAATCGGGGCCACCACGGCGCGTTCGGTCTTCACCCCGTCAGCCTGATTCGGATGTCCGAGCGCGCCAACGACGATGGTCCCGAGGTCTCCGGGACCTCCACCCAGCTAGCATGAAGCGAATGGCGGAAGACGCTCGCGTGGGATTGCTGCTCGCGCTCGCCGACGACGAGCTGATCATCGGGCACCGGCACTCCGAGTGGACGGGGTGGGCCCCGCACATCGAGGAGGACCTGGCGTTCTCCTCGATCGCCCAGGACGAGATGGCCCATGCCCGGCTGCTATACGGGCTCGCCCGCGACTCCGGCCTGGTCGATCGAGACCTCGACGCCCTGGCCCTGGGGCGACAGCCCGAGGAGTATCGGAACGCGGTGTTGTGCGAGCGGCCGAATGGAGACTGGGGCTACTCACTGGCCCGGCACTATCTGTACGACACCGCCGATGCAGTACGGGTGGCAAGCTTGGAGGGGTCATCGTGGCGGGAGCTGGCGGACCTGATCGGCGTCATCCGGCTGGAGGAGAAATACCATCTCGATCACGCCCGGGCCTGGTTCGACCGCCTGGCCGCCGGTCCGTCGCTCACCGCACGGGAGCGGTTCGCCTCTGGGCTCTCCGCCTCGATCGGCGAGGCCATGGCGCTGTTCGAGCCGCTTCCCGGAGAGGAGCGATTGCTCGAGGATGGCGTGCTTCCCCGGTCCAGCGAGGACCTGCTCACCGAATGGGTCGGCGAGCTGGGTGACGAGCTGGAGTCGGTCTCGCTCGACTTCGTGTTGGAGCGCCATGCGGCGAGCGTGGGGGAGATGATCCCGACGTCCTCCGGCGACATCCCGGCGGCGCCGGGGCCCTTCGCCACGCCCGAGGCCGTTCGGCGCGACGGCCGCTGGATGCACGAGGGGGGGTTCCGGGGGGCGGGCGGCCGGCACGGCCGTCATTCCGAGGACTTCCTGCCACTCTGGGAAGAGATGACGAGGATGTACCGCGACTTCCCCGGAGCCACGTGGTGAGCCCTTCCAAAGCAGCTGGTCAACCATCGTCCTCCGGCCCGCACCAAATTGAGCCTCAAAATGGTGCGGTGTCGACGGAGGCTGGGCCAGGGTCCCTCGAGGAGCGCATCTGGCGGGTGCTCGAGGCGATCCACGATCCCGAGATCCCGCCGCTGTCGATCACCGACCTGGGCATCGTCGAGGGCGTGAACGTCGAGGACAAGACCATCGAGGTCGACCTGCTCCCGACCTTCGCCGGCTGCCCGGCGCTCGACGTGATCAGGGCCGACGTCGAATCGGCGGTCGCGGCGGTCGCGCCCGATCATCAGGTCCTCGTGCGATTCGTGTACTCGAAGCCCTGGACCAGCGACCGCATCACGGCGGCAGGGAAGGAGGCGCTGGCGTCCTTCGGGATCACGCCTCCGGACCGGGACCTCACCACGAAGGCCGGGCGGACGGGTCGCACGCTCATCCCCCTGGCTGCCCTGCACCGCGTCGAGCGCATGGTCACCTGCCCCTACTGCGGCAGCGACCAGACCGTCGTCGAGAGCGCGTTCGGCCCCACGCTGTGCCGGTCCACCCACTTCTGTCGGGCGTGCCGGAATCCCTTCGAGGCCTTCAAGCCGAAGGCCTCCTCCCAGTAGGGCTTCGGGCCTCGAATCTCCCCAGCTCAGGGCGTGTCGGAGGCTGCTGGTAGGCTCCCGCCCGCGAGTCCCGTCCGAGAAGGGATGGCCGCGAGTCGACGGGTCGAGCCTCCCCTCCTAAGTGGCCGCGCCCGCCCGGCCAGGGCCCGGCGTCGTCGTCTGCCACGCGTACTGGGGGCTCACCCCTCACGTCCAGCGACTGTGCGACCGGCTCGCCGCCGAGGGATTCTGCGCGTTGGCTCCCAGCTTGTACGACGGGCAGTCCTCGGAGATTCCGGACGAGCCCGACAAGCTCATGGCCGCGCTCGACGAGGACCGAGCGGAGGCGGATCTGATCGGTTCCCTCGATGCGCTCCTCGCCCACCCGGCCTGCCGCGCCGGCCCGGCCGGGACCCTCGGATTCAGCAGGGGGGGATGGGCGGCCACGCGACTGGCGGCCGCCCGGGCCGAGGTGGTGGCCTACGCGCCGTTCTACGGCTACTCGCAGGCGCCGACTACCGAGCGTCGCGGGCCGCGTTCCAAGGCCACTTTGCCCTGGTCGAAGACGACATCGACCCTTCCGACTTCGAACACCGCCTCCGAGGCGCAGGCCGCCAGGTGGAGGTCTTCACCTATCAGGCCAGGCACGGTTTCTTCAACGGGGATCATCCCCAAGACTTCGACCAGGCCTCAGCGCGGCTCGCCTGGGATCGGGTGCGCGACCTCTTCGAAGCCCGACTCGTTCATCCTCAGGCCTGAGTCCGAGAGTCCGGAGCGCGTCGGCGGTCTTGCCGGGCCCATTGCCTGGCCCTCCCGCGTGCCCGAGACTACGCGCATGCCGCGCCGTCCCGAGACGCCCGAGCGATTGCTGGCCACCGTGCTGTTCACCGACATTATCGGATCGACCGAGCGGGCCGCCGAGGTCGGGGACAAGCAGTGGCGGCGGCTGATCAGCGCCCACCACGCGCTGGTCCGACGCGAGCTCAAGCGCTTCAACGGCCGCGAGATCGATACCGCGGGCGACGGCTTCTTCGCCACGTTCGACCAACCGGCCCAGGCGATCCGGTGCGCCGAGGCCATCGTGGCGGACGTGCGGCGCCTGGGGATCGAGATCCGAGCCGGGGTGCACATGGGCGAGGTCGAGGTGATCGGTCCGAAGGTGGGGGGCATCGCCGTTCACATCGGCGCGCGGATCATGTCCAAGGCCGGGCCCGGACAGGTCCTCGTCTCGAACACCGTCCGCGACCTGATGGCCGGGTCGGATCTGAAGTTCGAGGACCTCGGGTCCCACGAGCTCAAGGGCATCCCTGCCCACTGGCGCCTCTACGCCGTCGAGCCGGTGCAGGAGGCAGCCCCCGCCGACGAGAGCCCCCTGGTGGTGGTCGAGGAACGCCCGGGCAAGCGACCGTTCCCATGGGTGCTGGCACTGATCATCGGGGGGGTGGTCCTGGTC
>JBKPBM010000204.1:0-3711 GCA_046744325.1 Actinomycetota bacterium
CGTTCGGGATCAAGCTGTCGGCCAAGCCCGACGCGAACCTCGTCCCGAACAAGATCGAGGGCGTGGTCGACCTGGCCAAGGCGCTGATCGGCACGATGTCCAGCGCGCACGACCAGATGCACATCGACGATCCATGCGTGCAGCGCCGGACTATGTTCGTCGACACGATGAAGGTCAAGGCCACCGACTTCCACCTCGACCAGAAGACGCAGGACACACTGTACGCGAACGGGCGGGTCACCGCGAAGAACTTCCTGGACGGCGTGGACGGCAAGCCGGGCTGGGACTTCGAAACCTATAAGAAGGAATGCCGGACCCCTGCCGGCCCCTGACGATCCGGACCTCAGTCCGGGCGGACCTCAACGTCACGCCCGATCTTCAGCATCGACTCGCTGCGATCGGCGGATCGTCTCCAGGAGCCGGCGGTGCCCTCCCGTCAGATCCCGAAACAGCGAGGACGGGACGTCCACCGCACCGTAGCGCACTTCCTCGTAGGCGCGGGTCAGCACGCGGAAACGCGACGAGGCCTCGGGGATGGCCGACTCGACATCGGTGACGTACTCCGCGGGCGTCGTGGCAGGCGGCTTGGGCACCCCCCGGCGCTCCAAGGCGAGCAGCGCCTCGGCGTACATCCGGCGCACGGCCTGGACGGGCAGCTCCCGCCGGCGGCGGGGCATCCGGAACCGGCTCCCGGATCCGAACGCAGGCTCGCCGGTCCCTTCGGGCGACTCCGTGGCCGCCCGCTCCGGGTGACCGATCTCGGGCCACCGCAGCCGGATGCTCCGTGTCAGGAACCAAGCCACGGCGCCCAGGAAGGCCAAACCCAGGATCCGCTCCAGCCAGGCGGGCCCGAAGAGATGCTGCTGCTTCGCGTTTCCACGGCCGAATATGTGGGACAGACGCCGGGAGACCTCCTGCAGCGGCGTGAGGTTCACGTGGAGTCGCACGAACACCCAGTTGATCGGGCCGAGCAGAACCTTCGCCACGGCGAACGCCAGCCCCGAGATGACCAGGACGAAGACCCCGTACACACCAGCCCCGATGTGGCGAAGCCCTCCCCCGGGGCCACCCAGGGCGATCGCGCCGGCCATGACCACCGCCAGTACCACGAGGACGGCCACGGCGGCCAACGGCCTCGGCGCGCCGCGGGCCTCCGCAGGGGGCCGAAGGGCCCGCGCCGCCGAGAGGCTCACCCACCGCGAGGCCAGTGAGGCGAGGACGAACACCACCGCCACGAGGGGAAGCAGTTCCCTCCACCGGGCCGAGGCGGAGGTGTCCAGCAGGATCTCGATCAGGAGCGCCCCCATCCCCCACGCGAACGATTCCTTGATCGGGTCGTGCCAGTTCCTCATGGCGAGCGTCACCACCCGAACGGTGACCAGCAGGGCCAGCACCACCATGCCGGCCGTTCCGGGAACGTTCCGGTCCCCCCACACCAGCGCCTGGACCAGACCGAGGGCGACCGCCACGCCAATGGCCGTCCACGTGAACCATGCGGAGCGTCGAACCAGCACTCCCACCGTCGCCCCCGCCACGAAGATCGGAACGAAGGCCGCGGGGGTGGCCATGGGCCCGGCGTGAGCCCGGACCGATTCGGAGGCCAGCTCCATCACCAGGAGGGAGAAGAGCCCGCTCTCGCCGAGCGCGGCCAGGGCCGCGGCGAGCGCCAGGCGGAGCTGGACCCACCGCTCCTCGGCCTTCGGCCTCGCCGATACCCGGATCAGCTGCGACGCGGCGACGCCCACGTCAGGCCGCCTCCAACGGCGAGACCTGCACGATGTCCATCCCCCGCCTGGTCAGGACCTCCATCTCCTGCTTGAGCCAGGATCCGGGGCGCGGCGAGATCACCACCGCCACGGTGTCTCGGGGAAGGCGTCGTCCCATCTCGCGCAGGACCGGGGCCAGGTCGGACGTCGCCTCGTTCGGCATCCGGGCCATGGCCGCGAACAGCGCCGCCTCGTGCCCCCGCGCCGTCGAGGACGGGACCCGCAGGGGACCCCGGCCCCGGGTGAGGTGCGTGTTGGCCACCAACCCCACACGCCAGCCCGCCTCGAACGCGTCCCGGGCCAGGAAGCTCGCCCACCCGATGGTGTCCTCGGCGATGTCGGGATAGATCGAGTCCCAGAAGGGCTCTCCCACGGCCAGGTCCAGGGCCAGCAGGAGGTGGGCGCTCCGGGTCGGTTCGAACAGTTTCACCTGCAGCGCGCCGGAATGGCCGGTCAACTTCCAGTGGATCCGGTTGAGTGGGTCGCCGGGCTCGTAGGGTCGCACGCCGGCGAATCGTTCGCGCTCCTCGAAGATGCGCGCGGCCGCGGCCGGACGGCCGAAGGGCAGCCGGCGGCGGACCTCGACGGGGACCTGGATCCGCGCTTCGGGCATGACCAACAGCGTGGTCTCGGGGGTGAGCTCCCGATACAGCGGGCTCAGGTCGAATGGGTCCGAGAGCTCCACTCGCAGCCGCTCCAGGCGAAACTCACCCCGCCGTCTGGCGGTGATGCCCAGTCGCATGGTGACCTCGGATCGCCCGGGGAGCCACAGCCTGCGCTGGAAGCCTCGGATGCTGCTCGCATCCTCACCTTGTGCCGGGCGGAGCCCCGCGGGGAGCCAGACGCTGACCCGAACCAGGGGAAGGGGCAACCGCTTGGCATTCCTCAGGGTCACGAGCAGCCAGACGGGCTCGCCGGCGAACACGCGAGGAGGCCAGAAGCGCGCGCGGCTGTGCACTCCCCGCCACGCCACGCGCGCCCACAGCATCGCCCCACCCGCCAGGGCCCCCAGGGCGAACGACCACAGCAACAGGACGCGCTTGCCGGCGGCCACCGCGATCAAGCCCATGACGACGGCGAGGATCACGAGGATCTCCCGGCGCTCCGGTGTGTCCATCGCCCGTTCAGGCCTCGGCGCCGAACTCCACGGGCACCGGAACGGACTCGACGATCTCCACCAGGATGTCCTCCGCCCGCCGGTCGCGGATGCGGGCGTCGGTGGTGGTGACCAGGCGGTGGCCGAGCACCGCCGGCGCCAGGACCTTCACGTCGTCGGGGAGCACGTACTCGCGCCCCTCCAGCAGCGCTCGCGCCCGAACCGCGTCGCCCATGTGCTCCACCGCCCGTGGGCTCGCTCCGACCTGCAGGTCGGGGTGCTCCCGCGAGGCCCGGGCCACGTCGACGATGTAGCGGCGAACCGGGTGCTCCACCCGGACGCGATCCACCAGGGTCCGCATCCGTTCCAGATCCGGTCCCTCGGGAAGCACCGTCGAGGGGACCGCTCGATTCTCACGCCCGACGGTGAGGATCCGCTCTTCCTCGTCCTCGTTCGGGTAGCCGATGCGGATGCGCACCAGGAACCGGTCGAGCTGCGCCTCGGGCAGGGGGAACGTCCCTTCCAGCTCCACGGGGTTCTGGGTGGCCAGCACGAAGAACGGCTCGGGCAGCGGATAGGTCACCCCGTCGACGGTCACCTGACGCTCTTGCATCGCCTCCAGGAGGGCCGCCTGGGTCTTCGGCGTGGCCCGGTTGATCTCGTCGGCCAGCAGGACCTGGGTGAAGATCGGCCCCTGGCGGAATTCGAACTCCTGCGACCGCATGTTGAGCACCGACGTGCCGGTGATGTCCGAGGGCATGAGGTCCGGCGTGAACTGAACCCGGGCGAACCGAAGCCCGAGCAGCCCGGCCACCAGGCGCACCATGGTCGTCTTGCCCACCCCAGGCA
>JBKPBM010000225.1:0-7263 GCA_046744325.1 Actinomycetota bacterium
CGTCGAAGGAGGTCCCGCCCTCGCGCTCCTCTCGAAGGGCCACCGGCGTCCAGCCGTCATCGATGGCCTGGATCAGCTGGGCCATCACCGGGTCGTCCCCCCAACCGGCCACCGGCTACTTGCCCTCCGGGACCTTCGAGATCTCCCGGAGGAACTGCTCGTTCGACTTCGTGACCCGGATCTTGTCGATCAGCATCTCCAGGGCCGCGCCCGACTCGAGCGCATGGAGCACTCGGCGCAGGCGCCACACCAGCGCCAGCTCCTCGGTGCTCATGAGGCGCTCCTCCTTGCGCGTGCCGGAGGCCTCCACGTTCAGCGCCGGGAAGATGCGCTTCTCCGAGAGCGTCCGGTCCAGCCGGATCTCCCAGTTCCCCGTCCCCTTGAACTCCTCGAAGATGACCTCGTCCATCCGGGACCCGGTCTCGACCAGGGCACTGGCGATGATGGTCAGCGACCCGCCCTCCTCCAGCTTCCGGGCAGCCCCGAAGAACCGCTTCGGCGGGTACAGCGCCGTGGAGTCCACGCCCCCCGACAGGATCCGGCCCGATGCCGGGGCCGAGAGGTTGTAGGCCCGGGCCAGCCGGGTGATCGAGTCCAGTAGGATCACCACGTCCAACCCCTGCTCCACCAGCCGCTTGGCCCGCTCCAGGACCAGCTCGGTGACCTGGGTGTGCTGGTCGGCCGGCTTGTCGAAGGTGGAGTACACGACCTCGGCGGCCGCCACCGTCCGCTGCCAGTCCGTGACCTCCTCGGGCCGCTCGTCGACCAGCAGGATCATGACGTGGGCCTCCGGATCGCTGGCCAGGATGCCCGTCGCGATCTGCTTGAGGATCGTGGTCTTCCCGGCCTTGGGCGGGGAGACCACCATCCCGCGCTGGCCCTTCCCGATGGGGGCCACCAGGTCGATGATGCGCTCGGTCACGCCCTTCGGGTCGTGCTCGAGGCGGTAGCGCTCCTCCGGGAACAGCGGGGTCAGCTTGTCGAAGTCCGGACGCTGCCGCGCGGTCTCGGGATCGACCTCGGCAACGGTGTCGATGCGCAAGAGCGCGGGGTACTTCTCGTTGTCCCGCGGCGAGCGCACGGCGCCCGTGATCTGGTCGCCTCGACGCAGGCCGAAGCGCCGGATCTGCGAGAGCGACACGTACACGTCGCCCGGCCCCGGCAGGTAGCCGCCGGTCCGCAGGAATCCGTACCCCTCGGGCAGGACGTCCAGCACCCCGCTTCGAACCGGCGCGGTGGCCAGCTCCTCCTCACGCTCCTCACGCTCGCGCTCGCGACGGCGCTCGCGCTCGCGACGGCGCTCGTCGCGGGACATCCGCCGCCGGTCGCCCGGGCGCTCGGGGCGCTCGAACTGCGGGCGCTCCGCACGCTCGTGAGTCCGTTCCGGCGCCACCGTCCCGGTCGAGCCCGAGGCCCCCTGGCGCTCGGCGCCAGGCGGCTCGGCTGTGGCCGCGGGCTGCTCCGAGCCATCTCCCGCCGAAGCGCTCGTGGGCTCCGCGGGCGTGGCCACCGGCTCAGCCTCCGCCGCCGGCGTGGCCTGCCCGTTGCCCGAGGAGGCGGGCGGTGCCTCGGCCACGGCCGTGGATCGCTCGCGGCCAGCTGCGGCCCCCTGCCCGTTGCCCGAGGATCGGGCCACGATGGCATCGATCAGATCGCTCTTCTTGAGGCGCTGCGTCCCCTTCATCCCGAGCCCCTCGGCGATCTGCTGGAGCTCGGCCAGGACCTTTCCCTGGAGGTCGGCCCTGTCGATCGTTCGTGAATCCACCTTCATGCTCCTTTCAGCTCCGTCTGGAGCTTCTTCCAATCGCTGAGGAACTTGTCCAGTCCGATGTCGGTCAGTGGGTGCTTCACCAACAGCGAGAACACGCTGAACGGCATGGTGGCGACGTCCGCTCCGGCCTTGGCCGCCTCCACCACGTGCATGGGGTGGCGGAGCGATGCGGCCAGCACCAGCGTGTCGTAGCCCTGCACATCGTAGATCTCGCAGATCTCCCGCAACACGTGCATCCCGTCCGCGCCGGCGTCGTCCAGCCGGCCGAGGAACGGCGACACGTATGTGGCCCCGATCTCGGCGGCCAGGATGGCCTGGGCGGGCGAGAACACCAGCGTGACGTTGAGTGGGATCCCTCGTTCGATCAGACGCTTGCCGGCCTCCAGGCCGTCGGGCGTCATGGCCACCTTCACCACTGCATTCGGCGCCACCTGGGAAAGCTTGAGTCCCTGTTCGAAGATGGAGTCCACCGACTCGAGCTCGGTGGTCTCGAGCGAGACGGGGCCGTCCACCTCGGCGCACAGCGACTTCATGTGGGTCTCGGTGTCCTCGTGCTCCCTGGCGATGAGCGTCGGGTTCGAGGTGAGCCCGCCGAGGACGCCCCACTTCTTGATGGTGCGGATCTCGTCCAGGTTCGCGGTATCGAGGAACAGCTTCATGTCTACTTCGCCTCCACTTCCATGGGCTTGCGGACGGGGTGCCGGCGCCGGGCTCCGGCCTGCATCGCGGTGGTGGCCCGCTCCACGACCAGGTCGATCAGGGCGGAGATGGCCTGGTCCAGGCTGTAGTTGGGGATGACCTGGACGCCGTGGGAGAGCGCCTGGCTCTTGACGTATTTCTGCACCCTTCGGATGTTCGGGAAACCTCTCTGGTAGCGCTCGAGCGGGCGCGAGGACGCGTCGAGCGAGCGGGCCAGGAAGTGGCTGCGGTGCAGGTCCTCGTCCTCCACCGTCACCACCACGGGGACCACCACCGCCCGGTCCTCGTACGCGGTCGCGTCGAAGAACCCGGGGACGACGTGGGCGCCCTCAACGACCACGCTGGTCCCTTCGACCGCCGCCCGGTCCATGATGGCGTGGATCCCCACCGCCACCGCGGCCGTCTGCTCCCGGAACCCCACGATGACCTTGTCCGTTGGACGCGGCGGCGGCTCGCGAAGGGCGGCATCGGCCTCGAACGACGAGGTGTAGAGCGTGGGCATGAGCTGAGCGGTGAGCATGGCCCGCATGACCTCGCGGATCGCGTCGGTGGCCACCACCCGCACGATCCCCAGCCGAACCGCCAGCTGGGTGGCGATGGTGGACTTCCCCACCCCCGTGGCGCCCCCGATCAACACCACCAACGGAACGGAGAGCGCTCCTATTTCCCGCCACTTCAGGAAGTTCCGGGCGTAGCGATCGCCGGCGAGGTCGGAGAGGACCTCCACGGTCAGGTCGTCCAGCTCGCCGGTGGTGACGCTGGACACCTGGCGCTCGTGCAGGCGCTCCTCGATCTTCTCTGCCACTCCGTAGGCCCGGTACGGCGACAGCCCGGTCACCATGAGCTGCGACGCCCGCAGGCCCTTGGAGTAGGGCAGGCCGGGCTCCCGTCCCGTGATCACGATCACCTTGGTGTCGGCCATGTGCTCCCTGCCGAATGCATCCCCGTGTGTTCTCCGCGCGTTCCCTCATCGCCCGCCACGTGCGGGCGGTCGTCATGGGTGCGGCCGGACCTCCGCTCGCGTTCGAGCCACCTCAAGAACCTCCCCGATCAGGCGGTCGAGGTCCCCGCCCCCGTTCGGCGCCTGCGGTCTGTTGTCGAGGAACACCACGTCCGCGCCGCGTTCGACCGCCCGGCGCGCGGCCACGTCGATGGCGGCCGCCTTCAACTCGGTCAGCAGCACGTCGAAGGGCGGCGCCCCGGCCAGGTCCGCTTCCAGCCCGGCCCGGTCTGCCAGCTTCCACGACGTCGCTACCACGCGACACCCCGCGGTCTCCTCGAGCGTCCGCGCCAGCCGTTCAGCCAGTTCGCGGCGAGCGGTCGTTGCGAAGAACGCATCCTTGCCCCTCACGTCGGCGAGCGGGACCGGATGTAGCTCCGCTTCGGCCACCCGGATGTCCGCGCGTAGCCGACGAAGTTGGGAGTCGAAGATGGAAAGGTCTTCCGGCCCGAGATGAGGGCCGTCGTCAATGATAGAGACCACGAGGTCCGAAAGCAATACGCGGAGCGGGCCCAGGTATCCGACGAGATATTCCTCCGGGAGGGAGGCCGGAACGACCAGGATCCCGGCGTCCCAGGGCACCGTGGGGATCGAGGCGCCGCTCCCCTCCAGGATCACCACGCCGGCGCCCATCGAGACCGCCACTGCTGCGGCCTCGGCGAGGTTGGTGACGAACGGGCGTCCGGCCAGCCCACCACCGCATCGTCGTGCTCCGACCGTGGGAACGCCGGACGTCAGGGCGTCTTCGAGGTAGTCCGAAGCGGCGTGCTCGCCCGCCTGTGCCCTCTTCAACAACGCGTCGAGGGTCACATCTTCCCGCCCGGCCGTCACCGGCTCGGGGGGCCCGCCCCTGCCCATGGCCACCACGACCGGGTTCAGCCCTGCCTTGGCGGCCAGGCGAGCCGTGTGGCCGCCGATGGCGGTCTTGGCAACCCGTTTGCCCGCGCCGATCACCGCCACCGTGGGGACGGGAAGGGGCGCGTCCCGGACCGGCGGGTCGAACCTGAAGTCAGGCCCAACGTACGGAACGCCGCGCGACAGGGCGATGGAGATCAACTCCATGCGCCTTCGATACGGAAGGATGGGGTCGTCGGACAGATCCAGGACTGCCCCCGGCCGGTGGTGATCGATCGCCCCGGCCAGTCCGGCCATAGCGTCGGTCTCGGCGTGGATCACCGGCGTGTCGCCAAGGTCGAGCCGGCGATCGACGCCCAGCTTCTCGATCCCACCCACCACCAGTGCGGCCAGGACCTCGTAGCCGGCCGCCCGCGCAGACGCCAAACCCCAACGCGTGACGTCCGGGTAGTGCTCGCCATCGACGAGCGCGATGACCTTCAGGCCGGGTTCCTCAGTCCTCATGGGTCGAAGGAGATGGCAGCGCGAACGGCACAACCCGCCCTCGAGCGAGCGGCGTCGGGGCGGAGCTTACTCCGAGGGGACGGCCGCGTCCTCGGCCGGCGGCCGGACGTCGCGCATCAGCGCCTCCAGCTCACGGTGGTACTGGACCCCGCTCGACCGGGAGTAGTGCGCCAGCACGGTGTGGCCCCCGAAGGGGAACTTGCGGCTGATCTTCACCTCGTCGCCGTCGACCTCGACGATGTTGTAGCAAGGCCTGGTGTAGCCGCGAAGCCGGAGCGACGACGCGGTCCCGGCGTTGGCGATGTACATGCTCTCGAGGCGCCAGACGTACGGAACGTGCTTGTGCCCGGTGAGCACGACGTTCACGCCCGCATCCAAGAGCACCTCCAGCAGGTCACCCGCGTCGTTCACGGTGCTCCGCTCCCGTCCGGTCCCGGGCACCGGCAGGAGATGATGGTGGATGGCGAAGATCTTCATCTCCCCGGGCACGTCGAACTGCTCGCGGATCCAGGGATAGCGCTCCCGGCCGATCTGGCCCTCGTTGAGGTCGGGTTCGCTGGAGTCGGCCCCCACGATCCGCACGTCCTGCACGTCCGTCGCCCAGTGGCGCGGCCCGATCAGCTCCTCGAAGTGGAGATAGCCCACGTTGCGGGCATCGTGGTTGCCGGGGATGGTCACGATGGGGGCCTTGATCCGTTCGGCGTATGCGACCCAGCTCTTGTACTCCTGGCGGTACCCCTCGTTCGTCAGGTCGCCGGTGCACACCACGATGTCGGGCTGGAGTTGGTTCAGCTCGACGATGACCCGGTTCATGAGGTTCGGAACGAAGTAGGGCGATCCGACGTGCGGGTCCGAGATGTGCGCGATCGTGACCATCGTCCGCCAGTGTAACGATGAGGGCGATAGCGCTCAGGCGCCCTCGCAGCTCGAGCCGGTGCCGTCGGTGGCGATGATCATCCCGTTGCCCACGGTGGCCAGGAATGCCCGGACCGCCACCCCATCGTTCACCAGCGCGAGCTGGACCGGGAAGCCGGCCGCGCCGGCCCACAGGTCCGCATCCACCGTCAGCTTGCAGAAGCTCCCGTCGGGCGTGCTCTTGTACAGCGCGGACTGCGTGGTGTCGCCCTCAACCACCTGCGTCGAGACGTAGACCACCGACGAGCACGGCGCAGTGCAGGGCGCGATGGCCACCGGTCCGGAGTTCGGGACGTCGGTGATCACCTCGTCGGTCCAGCTCGATGGCTCCTCGCAGGTCGCCGCGCACGACAACTTGTGCAGGCCCGTCGTCCCATTCCCGGAGAGCCACACCACGGACTCCCCGACCGCGTTCGGGTCCGCGGCGATCCACCCGCCGTTGAAGTCCCGGTCGCCGGCGGGGATGGTGAACAGCGGCCCGTCGCTCCAGGTCCCACCGAGGTCCTCCGACCGCCACAGCTCCCCGTTGCGCCGGTCCAGGACGTACACGTCGTCTCCCAGCCCGGCCGGGACAGAGATCGCGGCGAAGCTGAAGAAGAAGTCCTCCACCTTGAACAGCGAGGTGGCCGCGGCGATGTGCTTCCATGACGTCCCGTCGAACCGGTAGAGGCCACACCCGTCGGTCGCCGCGTAGACCATCGGCGTCGATGTAGGTGTCGAGCGCCCCACGCCGGCCCCGATCACCCGGGGTGTGGTTCGGCTGCCACAGCTCCCGTCGGTCTTGAACCCCTGGCTGACCCACGGCTGCGTCGTCGGGTCGGGGTTGAGGTAGACGTCGGCGTGGTCGGTGTTGGGCGACGGCCCCGGGATCCCCGAGCCCACCCAGACGGGCGACGGGGTCACCCCCTGCGCCTGCTGGTCGATGGCCAGGGCGAACGCGGCGGTGAGGTCGGGCGGCCGGGGCGAGGGGGTCTTCGTCTGGATCACGGTCCCGGGGTCCATGTACGACGACGACGTGAACGCCTCCCAGTCCTTGACCCCCAGCGTGACGTAGCCGGGGTGCGACGCGTCCGCCACCACGTCCATGGTGGTGGTCGCCCCGATGCCCTGCACCGCCGGCTGCCAGTGCTGGTCGTCCTGATTCGTGCTCTTCCACACGCCGGAGTGGCCAGCGACCAGGATCCTGGCGGTGGTGTCCTCCGTCAGCGCGATCTGGGCGGCGTTGTAGTTCGGGCCGTCGATCATGCTCTGGGTCTGCGAGGACTCCCACCACGTGACGTCCGACCCGGCCACGGTGAAGTCGATGTTCCCGGCGGGCTGGTCGAAGGTGAGCTCGGTCCACGTGTGGCCCTCGTCCGTCGACTGGTACATCGTGTGGCAGGTCAGCACCGTGACCACCTCGCACGCCGGGTTGAACGCGCCCAGGACCACCAGGCCCTTGCGGGCCGCCAGCGCCGGATACGAGGTGTCGCCCGCCGTGCCGAACGCCAATCCGGCACTTCGCTGGACAAGCACGGTG
>JBKPBM010000294.1:0-5121 GCA_046744325.1 Actinomycetota bacterium
CCGCCGCACCAGCTCCGCGGTGGAGGGATGGCGGGTGAGCCCGGGCCCGACGGCCACCGCGCCGATCCCCTCGAGACGCTCGGCCAGCTCGGGCCAGGCGTCATCCGACAGCGTTCCCTCATCCGTCTCGGGCAGAGGGAGGAAGATGGCCTCCGCCACCGCGCCCTGCACGACGGGCAGGATCGAACGGGGAACGGCCAGGGTGACCAGGCCCGCGCCGGCCCGATAGGCCGAGCGGGCGCACAGGCACGCCGCCCCGGTCATCGTCCTCGACCCGGCCACCACCGCCACCCAGCCGGCCGAACGCTTGTGGCTTTCCGGCTCTCGCACGGGCAGGAGGTCCGCCGCATCGGCCTCCTCCATCAGGAACAGCTCACCCGCGATGAGGTCGCCGGGGAACCCGATGTCCACCACCCGAACGTCCCCTGCCAGTCCGGCCCCAGGGAAGAACACCACGCCGGGCTTCAGCGCTCCGAACGTCACGGTGGCCACCGCCCGTGCCGCCGGCCCACGAACCGCTCCGGTCTCCCCCTCCACGCCGGAGGGGATGTCCACCGCGAGCACGGGCCGGTCCGCCGCCTGCAGCTGGGCCAGGGCTTCCCGATAGGCTCCCTCGGGCTGGCCCCGGAATCCCGTCCCGAACACCGCGTCGACCACCACGTCGGCCCTGCGCAGCTCGCGGGCGAGCCGACCGGCCGAGTAGGGGCGCCACCGCCCGCCGGCCTCCGCGTACCGACGCAGGTTCTGGCCGGCCGGGCCTCGAAGCTCGCTCGGGGCGGGAAGCAGCACGACGGTCACACCGAGGCCCAGCCGGTCCAGGATCCGCGCCGCCACCAGGCCGTCGCCGCCGTTGTTCCCCTTCCCGCAGACGACGAGGACGCGGTGCCCATACACCCCGCCTGCCATCTCGACGGCTGCCCGGGCCACCGCCCGGCCGGCGTTCTCCATCAGGGCATCGACGCCGATCCCGCGTTCGGCGCTGGCCCGGTCCAGGGCGGCGCTCTCGTCGGGGGTGAGGATCGGGATCATCGCGTTCGTCAGCTCCTGATGGCCACGCAGAACGCGGCGGCCATCCGGCGCTCGTGGGTCAGGGCCACCTTCACCTCTGTGACGCCGAGGGCGTCGGCGCGGACCCGGGAGGTTCCCTCCAGGACCAGACTCGGCGCCCCCGTCGAGGCGCGGGACACCCAGACGTCGTGCCAGCGCATCTCGCGGATCCCGCCCAGCGCCTTCCGGCAGGCCTCCCGCGCGGCCCACCTCGCCGCGTAGCATTCGGCGCGGTTCGCCTGGCCTTCGCAGTAGGCGATCTCCCGCTCGGTGAACACGCGCTCCACGAACGTCCGATGCCGCTCGATCATCCGTGCCACGCGCTCGACCTCGGTGAGATCGACCCCGATCCCGACGATCTCCACCGTTCGATTCTCTATTCCACCGTGACGCTCTTGGCCAGGTTCCTCGGCTGGTCCACGTCGCAACCCCGGAGCTTGGCGATGTGGTAGGCGAACAGCTGCAGAGGGATGGCGACCACGACCGGCGCAAGCAGCTCGTGGGTCCGCGGGACGTACACGACGTGGTCGGCGATCGTGGCGATGTCCCGGTCGCCCTCCGTGGCCACCGCGATGACGCTGGCGCCTCTGGCCTTGACCTCCTGGATGTTCGACAGCACCTTGGGGTACACGTGGCACTCCGTGGCCACGGCCACCACCGGCACGCCCTCCTCCACCAGGGCGATCGGGCCGTGTTTGAGCTCTCCCGCGGGATACCCTTCGGCGTGGATGTAGGAGATCTCCTTGAGCTTGAGGGCTCCCTCCAGGGCCGCGGGGTACCCGGTGTGACGCCCGATGAACAGCATGTCCCGGGCGTGCTGGAACTCCTGGGCAAGGCCGCGAACCTGCTCGTCGACCTGAAGGGCACGGTCGGCCAGCCTGGGGAGCTCGCGAAGCTGCCGCACCCACCCGGCCACGTCGACCGGGAACATGGTCCCCCGGACCTGGGCCAGGTACAGGGCGACCAGGTGCAAGGCCGCCATCTGGCTGACGAACGTCTTGGTCGAGGCCACGCTGCGCTCCGGTCCGGCGTGGGTGTAGAGCACGCCATCGGCCTCCCGAGCGATCGAGGATGCGACCGTGTTGGTGATGGCGATGACGTGTGACTGCTGCGCCCTGGCGTGTCGGATGGCCTCCAGCGTGTCGATGGTCTCCCCCGATTGCGACACGCCGAGCGTCAGCGTGTTCGCGTCCAGCACCGGGTCGCGATAGCGGAACTCGCTGGCGATCTCGATCTCCACCGGCAGCCGCACCCAGTGCTCGATGGCGTACTTCGCCACCAGCCCCGAATGGAACGCGGTCCCGCAGGCCACCACGAACACCTTGTCGACCAGCTCGATCTGCTCCTCACGCATGCGCAGGTCGTCCAGGTCCAGCCGCCCCTTCGGGTCGATCCGCCCGCGAAGCGTGTCGCGGATGGCCGCCGGCTGCTCGTGGATCTCCTTGAGCATGAAGTCCTCGAACCCCGCCTTCTCCGCGGCCGCCAGGTCCCATTCGACCTGCATCGGCTCGACGTCGAGCTCGGCGCCCTCCAGGTCCGTGATCCGAATCCCATCGGCCCGGACCTCCACCACCTGGCCCTCCGCGAGCGGAACGAACGTCCGGGTCCGCTGCAGGAGCGCGGGGATGTCGGAGGCCAGGAGGTTCTCTCCCTGTCCAAGCCCGACCAGCAACGGCGAGGAGACCTTGGCCCCGACGATCAGCCCGGGCTCCTCGGTGCAGGTCACCACCAGCGCATACGCCCCGGAGAGCTGGGCAAGGGTTGCGCGGACGGCGTCTCCCAGGTTGCCGTCCATGGCCTCCTCGATGAGATGGGCGACCACCTCGGTGTCGGTCTCGGAGGCGAAGGTGTGGCCCTCCTTGGTCAACCGATCCCGAATGGGTTGGAAGTTCTCGATGATCCCGTTGTGGATGACGGCCACCCGGCCCGTGCAGTCGACGTGTGGGTGCGCGTTGTGGTCCGTCGGAGCTCCGTGCGTGGCCCAGCGGGTGTGGCCCATGCCCGTCCGGCCGGTCACCCCGCCCCGGTCGGCCAGGGCTTCCTCCAGCCCCGACAGCTTGCCGGCCCGTTTGACCACCGCCATCTCACCGTCGATGACCGCGACGCCGGCCGAGTCGTACCCGCGATATTCCAGCCGCCGGAGCCCCTCCAGCAGGATGGGCAGCGCCTCCTCCGGCCCCACGTAGCCGACGATCCCGCACATGACGCGGTCAATGGTACCCCTGAGCACGCTCCGCACCCGCCCGAGCGACCGGCCCGGAGCGACCGGCTCAGGCGGACGCCTGGGCCCCCAGGGCAGAGCGGACGGCCTGCGCCACCACCTCCGCGTGGTGGGCTGCGGCCTCGTGGGTGGGAGCCTCGACCATGATCCGGACCAGCGGCTCCGTCCCCGATGGCCGGACCAGCACGCGGCCCCGGTCGCCCAACGACGCCTCCGCCTGGCGCACGGCCTCCAGGACCGCCTCGGTGGACTCCACGTCCCGGCGGTCTGCGGTCTCCACGTTGACCAGGACCTGGGGGAATCGGTCCATGCACGCCGCCACCTCGGCCACCGGAACGCCCCTCCGGGCGGCGATGCCCAGGAACTCGATCGCCGTCAACAGGCCATCACCGGTGGTGGCATGTCGCAGGAAGATGACGTGCCCCGACTGCTCCCCTCCCAGGTCGGCTCCGGTCCGGATCATCTCCTCCAGGACGTACCGGTCACCCACCTTCGTCTCCACGACGGCGATCCCCGCGTCGTGCATGCACTCTCGGAACCCGAGGTTGGCCATCACGGTGGTCACCACCTGGGCGCCAGGCAACTCGCCGCGGCCGTGCAGGTCGAGCGCGCAGGCGGCCAGGACCTGGTCCCCGTCGACGATGGAGCCCGCATGGTCGGCAAACAGCGCCCGGTCCGCATCGCCGTCGTGGGCCACCCCCGCATCCGCGCCCGCATCCACCACCGCCCTGGCCACCACCTCGGGCGTCGTCGCCCCGCATCCATCGTTGATGTTCCAGCCGTCGGGCCGGTCATTGATCGCCACGACGTCCGCCCCCAGTTCCCGCAGCAGCGACGGGGCCGCCTCCGAGGCCGCGCCGTTCGCGCAGTCGACGACCACCCGTATCCCGTCCAGCCGGCTCACGGGGAGCGAGGTCAGATGCCGGAGATACCGCTCGGTGGCCGCAGGGAGGGCCACGATGCGCCCGACCTGCCGGCCCTGCGGTCGTCCGTCCGGGTCCGGCTCCCGGTCGACGATGCCTTCGATCTCGTCCTCCACGTCGTCTGGGAGCTTGTAGCCCGTCGATCCGAAGAACTTGATCCCGTTGTACTCCGCCGGATTGTGGGAGGCGGAGATCACCGCCCCCGCGTGCGCGCCGATATCGGTGGTCAGGAACGCCACCGCGGGGGTGGTGACCACACCGAGCTGGACCGCGTCCCCGCCGGCGGAGCAGATCCCGGCGCTCAGTGCGGCCTCGAGGAACTCCCCGGAGCCGCGGGTATCCCTGCCCACGGTGATGTGGGGCCTGCGCTCGCCGTGCTCGGCGAGGACGATCACCGCTGCCCGCCCGAGCCGGAAGGCCAGCTCTCCGGTGAGCTCGCGGTTGGCGATCCCCCGGACCCCATCGGTCCCGAACAGTCGCGTCACGGTTGGCCCATCTTACGGAGTCGGCCCGGGCTGGCCGGGCCGAAGGCCGGGCAGGGATGGCGGCTCAGCGCTTGGAGTACTGGGGGGCCTTCCGGGCCTTCTTCAGCCCGTACTTGCGCCGCTCCTTCTCGCGGGCGTCCCTGGTCAGGAACCCCTCCCGCTTGAGCTGGGGGCGAAGCTCGGGGTCCAGTTCCACCAGGGCCCGAGCCAGGCCGTGGCGAAGGGCGCCGGCCTGCCCCGACACGCCACCGCCATCGAGACGGGCGATCACGTCGAAGTCCTTCTCCCGCCCGATCACCCGGAGCGGCGCGGTGACGACCATCCGGTGGGCACGGGATGGGAACGCGTCCTCGAGGGTCCGTCCGTTCAACTCGAACCGACCGGTGCCAGGAACCACCCGGACCCTGGCCACGGCTTCCTTCCTTCGACCCGTGCCCCGCGAGGG
>JBKPBM010000345.1:0-5206 GCA_046744325.1 Actinomycetota bacterium
AGATGTGTATAAGAGACAGGGTACATGTAGTCCCGCTCCTCGTCGGTGACCATCTCCAGCGTCAACTCGTCGTGGTTGCGCAGGAAGATGGCCCACTGGGAGACCTCCGGGATGGGCGGGGTCTGGCTGAGGATGTCGACGATGGGGAACCGGTCCTCCATCCGGATCGACATGAACATCCGAGGCATCAACGGGAAGTGGAACGCCATGTGGGCGCGGTTCCCCGTCCCGAAGTAGGTCGCGGCGTCCTCGGGCCACTGGTTCGCCTCGGCCAGCAGCATGCGTCCCGGGTAGCGCGCGTCGATGTGCGCCCGGAGCTCCTCCAGGAAGGTCAGGGTCTCCGGGAGGTTCTCGCAGATCGTGCCCTCCCGCTCGAACAGGTAGGGGACGGCGTCGAGGCGCAGCCCGTCCACGCCCATGTCCAGCCAGAAGTCGACCACCTGGAACATGGCCTTGCGGACCTCGGGGTTGTCGTAGTTCAGGTCCGGCTGGTGCGAGTAGAACCGGTGCCAGTAGTACGCCTGGGCCACCGGGTCCCACGTCCAGTTCGAGGACTCGAAGTCCTTGAAGATGATCCGGGCGTCACGGTACCGGTCGGGCGTTTCGCTCCAGACGTAGAACTCGCGCCACGTGGTGCCGGGGGCGGCGCGCCGGGCCCGCTGGAACCAGGGGTGCTGGTCAGAGGTGTGGTTCAGGACCAGCTCGGTGATGATCCGCAGGCCGCGGCGCCGGGCCGCGCGCATGAGCAGGCGGAAGTCGCGGAGCGTCCCGTAGGCCGGGTGGATCTGCTTGTACGCCGAGATGTCGTACCCGTCGTCCTTCAGCGGCGAGGGGTAGAAGGGAAGCAGCCAGATGGCCGTGACGCCCAGGCTCTGGAGGTAGTCGAGCTTGGAGATCAGCCCGCGAAAGTCCCCCACCCCGTCGCCGTTGCTGTCGGCGAAGGCCCGGACGTGGACCTCGTAGAGGATGGCGTCCTTGTACCAGGTGGGGTCGGCGCCGAGGGCGACAGCGGCCGCCGGGCGGGCTCGTTCCCGGGTCTGAGCCATGGGTCCTGGGTTCCCTTCACGCGAAGTACTCGAAGTCCTGCTCGGTCCGGACCCGGTGCCTGACGCGGAACACGTGCGCCGGCAGCACGTGGGGGTTCAGCTCGACGTACTGTCGCGGGCCTCTCCAGATATATCGGGCGTCGCTCAGCAGGTCATGAACCTGATAGCCCTGCTCCGGGTCCAGTCCGAACTGCTCCGGGGGCAAGTCTATCCATCCGCTCTGGGTGAACTGCGAATCGACGTTGACGGCCACGATGATCGTGTTGCGAGGGTCCTCGCTCGACTTGCTGTAGGCCAGCAGCTGCTCGTTCGTGGTGTCGTGGAACCGCAGGCCAGCGTTGGTGTGCAGGGCGGGGTTCTCGCGGCGAATCCGGTTCACCCGGGCGATCACCTCGGCCAGGCTGTCGGGGCGTTCCAGGTTCCACGCCCGGATCTCGTACTTCTCCGAGTGCAGGTACTCCTCGGAGCCGGGGCGGAGCGGCTCGTGCTCCATCAGCTCGAACGCGGGCCCGTAGATCCCGTAGCTGGCCCCGAGGGTGGCGGCCAGCACCAGGCGCTGGATGAACGCGGGCCGTCCGCCGGTCTGCAACTGCTCGGTCAGGATGTCCGGCGTGTTCGGCCACAGGTTGGGCCGGAAGAACTCCCGGGCGCCGGTCCGGGTCAGCTCCTCGAAGTACTGGCGAAGCTCCCACGCGGCCGTCCGCCACGCGAAGTACGTGTAGGACTGGGTGAACCCCAGCTTGGCCAGCCGGTACATGACCTTCGGGCGGGTGAACGCCTCGGACAGGAACACGATCTCGGGGTACTCGGCTTTGATCTTCCCGATCAGCCATTCCCAGAACTGGAACGGCTTGGTGTGGGGGTTGTCCACCCGGAAGATCCGGACCCCATGGCCGATCCAGAACTCCACCACACCGAGCAGCTCGTCCCACAGCTCACTCCACGCCGGGGTGTCGAAGTCCAGCGGGAAGATGTCCTGGTACCTCTTGGGTGGGTTCTCGGCGTACTGGATGGTCCCGTCGGGCCGGTGCCGGAACCACTCGGGGTGCTTGAGGACCCACGGGTGGTCCGGCGAGCACTGGTACGCGAGGTCGAGCGCCACCTCGATGCCGAAGTCCCTCCGGGCCGTTCGAACCAGGTGCTCGAAGTCCTTCATCGTCCCGAGCTGAGGGTGGATGGCGGTGTGCCCGCCCTCCTCGCTCCCGATGGCCCACGGGCTGCCCGGGTCGTCGGGACCGGACTCCTCGACGTTGTTCGGTCCCTTGCGGTGGGTGTGCCCGACGGGGTGGATTGGGGGGAGGTAGAGCACGTCGAACCCCAGTCGGTTGATGTACGGCAGGCGGGCCTCGACGTCCTTGAACGTCCCGTGCCGGCCGGGGTCGGTCGCCGTCGACCGTGGGAACAGCTCGTACCAGGCGGAGTAGCGAGCCCGTTCGGGGTCGACCGCCACCGTGAGCTCGCGCGGGTAGCGCGTGGCCAGACGCCGGCTGGGCTGCGCCGCCATCAGGTCGGCCAGCTCATCCTCCAGGGCAGACTGCACGCGTGCGTCGTCGGCCGGATCCTCGGGCGGCTCGGCGTCGAGCTCTTCCGTCATCCGCTTGGCGAAGGCCTTCAGCGTCCGCCTGGCCGGCCCTTTGGCCCGGTTGGCGGCCTGCTCGACCAGGCCGGCCCCGATCATCAGGTCGACCTCGACGTCCTGTCCGGCGTCGACCCGCTTCTGGAGGTCCCGCCGCCAGGTCCCGAACGGGTCCATCCACCCCGTGACGGTGTAGCGATAGCGGCCCAGGTCGGTGACGGTGAACTCGCCTCGCCACCGGTCGTTGACCAGGAATTTCATGCGGACCTCGGTCCACGCGCGCTCATCCTCGCGCCGCCACAGGATCGCCGCGGCGATGGCGTCGTGGCCGTCGGTGAACACGTCGGCCTCGACGGCGACCTTCTCGCCGACCACGCGCTTGATCGGAAAGCGCCCCGCGTCGATCTCGGGCTTCACGCCCTCGATCACCACACGCCGCCGCCCGTCGGTCTCCGGCATCTTCGTCATGATCCTCGGCAGGTCCCCCCTGCACGGTCTACCCGCCGACGAGGGTAGGGTCAAACTCGACCCAAAGCGAGGACGTTCCGTCTGTCGTCTTGCCCGGATTCGATCTGCGGGCTCGGTGCTGATAGCCTTCGCCGCTCAGGGTGTCGACCAGGTGTTCGAAGCGCGCACCGCACTCGGAGGTGGCCCAGTGGAGGAGAATCCAGGATTCCCGAAGTTCGCCCAGGTGGTCCTCGACTCCACCGACGCCCGTGCGCTCGCCGAGTTCTACCGTCAGCTCCTGGGCTTCGAGTACCGCCCCGGGGATGAGCCTCCCCCCGCCGGTGAACCGGACCCGGCAGGGGAGGACTGGCTGGTGCTGCGGAACCCCGCCGGCACGACCAGCGTGGCCTTCCAACAGGTGGCGAACCTGCCGGCCGCGACCTGGCCCGAGGGGCCGATCCCGCAACAGCTTCACCTGGATCTGACAGTACTCACGGCGGCCGACCTCGAGGCCCAGCACGAGCGCGTCCTGTCACTCGGAGCGCGGCTGCTCCGCGACCGGTTCGATGACCCTGAGGAGCCGCTCCGCGTCTACGCCGATCCTTCCGGGCACCCCTTCTGCATCTTCGCGACCACCCCGCCGGGCTGAACCTCGGTGGGGCCGGGGGCTTCTCAGCGCTGCGCCTCGAACACCCGCACGGGCTTGGCGATGCCCTTGAGGTCGACCTCCCCGAGGTCGACGAAGCGCACACCCTCAGATGAGCCGGTCTGGACGACGCTCTCGCTCACCAGGACCTGACCCGCTCCGGCGCGCGAGGCGATCCGGGAGGCCATGTTCACCGTCCGGCCGAAGTAGTCGCCGCCCTGGGCCACGACCGGCCCGGCGGCCACGCCCACATGCGCGGGCGGGAGTCCCGCCTCGGGAATCTCCGCGACCATCTCCAGCGCGGACAGCACCGCACCCGCAGGCTCCCGGAAGTGGAACATCACGCCGTCGCCCAGCCACTTCACCGGCAGCCCGCCCGCCGCGCGCGATGACCGGCCCACCAGGCCCGCCAGGGACGCGGCAAGATCGGCGGCCGCCTCGTCACCCTGCTCCTCGGTGAGCCTGGTGTAGCCGGCCAGGTCCAGGAAGCACATCGCCGGCACGCGCTCCGGCCGCGGTCGGACGCCGGAGTCCTCGAGCGCCGCTTCGACGTGCTCCACGATGTCCTCCATCCAGGCGAGCTCCTGCTGGCGTCGGTACGCGGCCATCAGCGCCCGATCCATGAGCTGGGGGAACCCCTGGCCCACCTGCGAGGCCACGTCCATGAGCTGGCGCTGGCTCATCCCGGAGGCCAGCAGCGGCATCTCGAGCTGCGAGTGGTAGACCTCGGCCTCGGCCTTCGCGATCCGGCGCAGCCCATCCGCGTAGACCCTGGCGATCTGGACCATCACGGACTCGTCGAGGATGCCGGAGGTCAGGGCGAGTTGGACCAGGGGCGTCACCTCGAGCTCGTCCTCCCGGATGCGCTCGTCCGGCTGCATCGGTGGGAAGCCGATCGCCTCCAGGACGTCGCTGAGGACCTCGAAGGGAATGCCCATCGACGCGCAGGCCTCGCGGTACGTCTGCCCCGAGCGCGCAGACCACCTCCGGTAGGACGACCCTTCCAGGAAGGCGAACGACAACCGGCCGGCGTCGATGGCCTGCCCGACCCCCTCCAGGGGGAGCCCGGCGTCCTCGCAGGCCCTGGCCAACCGGACCTTCGCGATGTCGCTGTCGGAGAACGGGGCCGCTCCCTCGCGGGGCACGATGACCCCGAGGGCGGCCATCCGGTCGACGTCGGCCTCGGTCGCGCCGGTGCGCTCTGCCAGCGCTGCTGTGGTGAGCCCGCCCATGACGGCGGTCATCCTATCGAGCGGTTCGGTATGAACGGTCTCGGCGAAGCCCGTACAGTTCTTCGGGGTGAGGATGGGAAGGGTCTCCGCCGGCGCCGCCTCGCGCGAACGCCAGATCACGACGGGCATGCGGCGGCTGCTCTATCTCGCCAGCGTGCTGGTGGTGCTCGCGGCGGGCGATCTGTACCTCCTCACCGACCACACCGAGCGCTTCTTCGCCTGGACGATCGCGCCTGGCCTGACGGCCGCCTTCCTGGGG
>JBKPBM010000219.1:0-1653 GCA_046744325.1 Actinomycetota bacterium
TACCAGGACACGAACCGGGCCCAGTACCACCTGGTGAATCTGCTGGCCGCCAAGTATCGGAACATCTGCGTGGTGGGAGACGCCGACCAGGGCGTGTACTCGTGGAGGGGGGCCACCATCCAGAACCTGCTGGACTTCGAACACGACTACCCGGACGCGGCCGTGTTCGTGATGGAGCAGAACTACCGTTCGACGCAGTCGATCCTCGAGGTGGCCAACGAGCTGATCAGCCACAACGTCCAGCGCAAGCCGAAGTCCCTGTGGACTGACTCTGACCGGGGCGACCTGGTGGTCCGCTTCCGCGCCGACAACGAGCACGACGAGGCGTGGTTCGTGGCCTCTGAGATCGAGCGGCTTGTCCAGGAAGAGGGCTTCCGCTACAGCGACATCGTGGTCTTCTACAGGACCAACGCGCAGTCGAGGGTGCTGGAGGACGTCTTCCCCCGAGCCGGGCTCCGCTTCAAGGTCGTGGGCGGGGTCCGCTTCTACCAGCGCCGGGAGATCAAGGACGTCGTGGCCTACCTCCGGGTGCTGGTCAACCCGGGGGACCTCGTGAGTGTGCGCCGGATCATCAACACGCCGAAGCGTGGGATCGGGGACGCCACGGTGGCGGCCATCGAGGGGTTCGCCGGCGACGAGGACATCCCGTTCATGGACGCCGCACGACGGGCCGACCAGATCCCCACGCTCGGCTCGCGAGCCCGCGGATCGGTCGCATCGTTCGTCGACGTGATCGACTCACTGAACGCGAGCCTCAGCGACGGAGCCAGCGCTGCCGGCATGGTGGAGCAGGCGTTCACCGAGTCCGGCTACCTTGCCGAGCTCGAAGTCGAACGGACCGTTGAGGCACAGGGGCGGATCGAAAACGTCGAGGAATTGATGGGCGTGGCCAAGGAGTTCGAGCAGCGCAATCCCGATGGATCCCTGGCAGACTTCCTCGAGCAGGTCTCCCTGGTCAGCGAGGTCGACGAATACGACGAGGACGATCCCGCAGTGACGCTGATGACCATGCATAACGCCAAGGGGCTCGAGTTCGACGCGGTGTTCATGATCGGGATGGAGGACGGGGTGTTCCCGCACTACCGGTCGATGGGTGACGCGGGCGAGCTGGAGGAGGAGCGGCGGCTGGCGTACGTGGGGATCACCCGGGCCCGCCGGCGCCTGTACATGACCCACGCGTGGAGCCGGTCGCTGTTCGGCGGGTCGAACTACAACCCACCCTCCCGATTCCTCTCCGAGCTGCCCGCGCACCTGGTCGAGGTGAAGAAGGGCGAGCGGGAGCTGGCCGAGCGGGAGGCGGCGAAGGGCGGCTACGGGCACGAGCCCGCGGCGGTGAACGCGGGCGACACCGTGTTCCACGACCGATGGGGGGAGGGTGTGGTGGTCTCGGTTTCGGGCTCAGGGAACCGGACCGAAGCGACGATCTCTTTCGAGGATGTCGGAGAGAAGCGCCTGCTGCTGGCGTACGCCCCGCTCGTCAAGCGTTGATCGAGCGCCCGGCGCCCATCCCGAAAGGATGCGAGAAACGTGCATGAACCGGTGGCCGAGACCCCGTTGGTAGACTGAGCCGTGACCCCCTCCGAGGCGGGCGATGGCTCACGCCCGGAGGCCCCCCAGGACGCTCCTGAGGGCGGCGAGCCGGGAGGTGAATGG
>JBKPBM010000352.1:0-3535 GCA_046744325.1 Actinomycetota bacterium
CGATGGTACGTCTCGTCAACCACGGTGCCATGGGTGTTGCCAAAGGCGTTGATCGTCGACACGTACACGATGCGGTTGAGGCCGGCGTCGGTGGCCGCATCCAGGACCCGTTCCGTTCCCCTGACGTTCGATTCGAACATCGCCGGTCTCTCGGATATAGGGATCCCGACCCTGTACACGGCGGCGACGTGGAAGCAGGCGTCGCATCCCTTGACCCCGGCCTCGATCGCGGCCTGGTCGGAGAGGTCGCCGGCCACCAGCTCGCACCCCAGCTCTCGGAGCACCGTGGCCTTGTCCGGCGAACGGACCAGGGCCACGACGTCGTCGCCCCGCGCCCGAAGCTTGCGGGCCACGTGCCCGCCGATGAACCCGGTGGCGCCGGTGACGAACGCTCGCATCGGTGCCTGGACTCTACCGGACCCGCCGCTCGTCGCTGTACCCTGGCGCCGTTCACCGCACCTCACCGGCCGCGACCAAGGAGGCACGACGATGGAACGCCATGACCTGGTCATCGGAGGACGGCATCGGGACGCGGCCGACGGCGCGACGTTCGATGTCGAGGAGCCGGCGACGGGAGGGCCGATGGCGACCGTGGCCAGGGCGGGCCCCGAGGACGCCAGGCGGGCGGTCGAGGCCGCGCACCGCGCGTTCACGGAGGGTGCCTGGCCTCGAACCTCCGCCACCGAGCGAGGCCGCGTCCTGCTGAAGGTCTCCCAGCTGGTGCGCGAGCGGCTGGAGGACATCGCCACGGTGGAGGCTCGCAACGGCGGCAAGCCGATCCGCGACGCGCGTGACGAGATCGGGGCGGTGGCCGCCTACTTCGAATATTTCGCCGGCGCGGCCAACAAGATCTTCGGCGAAACGATCCCCGTCCAGGACTCGGGCCTGGACGTGACGCTGCGCGAACCAGTCGGGGTGTGCGCGCTGATCGTTCCCTGGAACTTCCCGCTCCTGATCGCCACGTGGAAGATCGCCCCGGCCCTGACGTGCGGCAACACCGTCGTGGTCAAGCCGGCCAGTTACACGCCGCTGTCGGTGCTGATGCTGGCCGACATCCTGCTGGAGGCGGGCGTCCCCGAGGACGCGCTGTCGGTGCTCCCCGGCCCCGGCGGGGCCGTCGGGTCGGCGCTGGTCTCCGACCCCCGGGTGAGCAAGATCTCGTTCACCGGCTCCACCGAGGTCGGGGCGGGGATCATGGCCCAGGCCGCCCCGAACATCACCCGGGTCTCCCTGGAGCTGGGGGGCAAGTCCGCCAACCTGGTGTTCGCCGACGCCGACATGGACACCGCGGTGCCCCGGTCCGTGATGTCGGTGTTCGGGAACTGCGGGCAGGACTGCTGCGCCCGCTCCCGGGTCCTGGTCGAGCGCCCGGCGTACGACGAGTTCACCGAGGCCTTCGCCAAGCGGACGGCCGAGCTGCGGATCGGGCCGCCGCTGGACGAGGAGACGGAGATCGGTCCGATGATCTCCCGGAGCCAGCGCCAGACCACGCTCGACTACGTGTCGATCGGCCAGGGTGAGGGTGCGCGGCTGATCACCGGGGGATCGGCCCACGAGGGCGACGGGTGGTTCATCGACCCGGCCGTCCTGGCCGACGTCTCCAACGACATGCGCGTGGCCCGAGAGGAGATCTTCGGCCCGGTGGCCGCGATCATCCCGTTCGACACCGAAGAGGACGCCATCCGCATGGCCAACGACAACGACTACGGGCTCTCGGGCTCCGTCTGGACGCGTGACATCGGTCGGGCCATCCGCGTGGCCAAGGGCATCCGGACGGGGGTGATCTCGGTCAACTCGAGCCACAGCGTGCACCTGGAGGCGCCGTTCGGCGGGTTCAAGAAGAGCGGGATGGGACGGGAGATGGGCATGCATGCCATCCAGCTCTATACCGAGGTCAAGAACGTCTACTTCTCGGCCTGACCGGTCGGGGCGACTCGACATCAGGGGATCAGCCCGGGTCGGTGTGCGTCCGGAGCCAGTCCAACGCCGCCGGGGCGGAATCGAGCACCGAGATATGCCCGTCCTCCGGGCGAAGCCACAGCTCGGCCGAGGGGACATGGCGGGCCAGCCACTCGGCGTGCGCGCGAGGCGCGATCCGGTCCCGGCCGCCGTGCAGGAACAGGACCGGCGGGCGTACTTGCTCCGGGTCGAACCCCCACGGGGCGACGTAGGCGAGGTCGTCGTCCACCATCCCGCCGAGGCCGCCTTCGATCGCCTTCCCGGCGACGGCGCCCAGCCAGGACCACTCGCCTGCAAGGGCGGCATGGTCTGCCGCGGTGAACTGTTCCGGGTCGAACGTGGTCGACGCCAGCAAGGTCTGGAGCGCTGCTCGCCCTTCGACGGCGGCCCGCAGCTCAGCGGCGCCGAAGGCTCCCATGCCCGCGAACCAGTCGAGTCCCTCGGCGTGGAATGGAGCCAGGGCGGACACGCAAACCACGCCAATGACCCGATCGGCCAGGAGGGCACCGCAGGCCAGGGCGAAGAGGCTTCCGCCGGAATGGCCCATGACCGCGAACCGATCGATATCCAGCGCGTCGGCGATGGCGGCCACGTCGGTGGCCGCCGACGCGACGTTCCGGCCGGGGTGAGGTGGTGAGCCGCCGTATCCGGGCCGGCCATGGGACACCCAGCGGATCCCTCGCTGGGCGGCGGCCGGGATCAGCGGTTCGGGCGGCGCACCGATGTTCGGCGTGCCGTGGTGCCAGAAGAGCGCGAGGGAGTCGTCGCCGCCATCTCCGGCGGTGTCGTACACGTGCAGCGTGCGCCCATCGCTCAGGCTGAGATCGGTCTCGCTCGGCACGCACCAATCCTATGGATGGGTGATCGGTTGAAAAGGTCAGGTCTGGAACGACACGGTGGCGTAGTCCGCGTCGGTGCTGCCCGCGGACGGCTCACCGCTTCCGGTGACGAACACCTGCGATCCATCGGGGCGCACCCCCATGGCATGGGGGTACTCGTACGTGCCGGCGGCGGTGTTGAAACGCGCCGTCCACAGCTCAGCGCCGGTGCCGGCGTCGAGGGCAAGCGTAACGTCATCGATGCTGAAGTCCGGGTTGGATTCCTGGACGAGGTCGTAGACCTGGGCCCCGTCGGGCCGGACGGCCAGCGCCACCGCGGTCGCTCCGGCGAAGGAGCCGTCGTACTCGACCGCCCACAACCTGCGGGCCGTGCCGGCGTCGTAGGCCACGGTCACCACGGTCGGCGGCGAACCTGCCAGGTGAAGGCGCTTGCCGAGCACGTAGATCCTGGTGCCGTTCGATCCGATCTGGATCGAGACCCCCGAGTCTGAATCGGTGCGCTGGGGTCCCTGGTACCGGCGGACCCACAGTTCCGTCCCCGTGAGGGCGTCGTACCCGATGGTGGTCATGTCGGAGATGGGGCTGATCCCAGGGCTGACGCCCGTCACGTACAGCCGGGTCCCGTTCGGGCTCAGGGCGAGCGCGTTCGCCGCGTCGTTCCCGCTGCGGGTCCCGTTGTACGTCGCCGTCCAATCCGGTGTGCCGGTGGCGGCGTCGTAGGCGATGGTGGCGTAGTC
>JBKPBM010000032.1:0-5226 GCA_046744325.1 Actinomycetota bacterium
CGTCCGGACGGTGGCGCCGTCGTCCGACGCGAAGGACCGCGCCCTGGACCCTCGTCCCCGGTAGCCAACCGGGCACGACCAGGGCCTCGGACGGTTGCCGAAGCAAGCATCGGAGCGCACACTGGATCCGGGATGCGCCTCGATCTCTCCCCCCGGTCGAGCTTCGACCTGGCCCTGGCAGCGGTCTCGATGCTGGTCCAGGACTACGAGGCGCGCCTGCTCGAGTACGGCACGGATCCGGACGGAGCGATCACCTTCGCCATGCGGTTGCCCGAGGATGCCTGGCAGCGGCGGGTCATCGGCCATCGGGCCCGGGTCCGCCACAACAAGGTCCTTTCGAGCCGCGTCCGGGCGCATCTCCAGGAGTCGCGCGAACTCGCGGGGCAGGTTCGCGCGTTCCTGGAGCCGCGTCTCCCTGACTCGTAGGCCGGAACTCACCCCGCCGGGGGTTGCTCCGCGATCCGAAGCCGTCGGGCCACCACCCGGAGCACGTCGAGGGCAAGACCGGGTTCGCCCTCGAGGATGTTCCGGAAGTCCTCGCCCGCCAGATCCAGGCACTTCGTGGGCCTCTCGGCGATCACGCTGGCCATGCGGGGATCGCCGTCGAGCAACGAGATCTCCCCGAAGAAGTCGCCGGCGCCGAGCCGTGCGATCTCCTTCGGCCCGCTCACCACGCGGGCGGACCCCTCCAGGATCACGAAGAACGCGTCGCCGTGCGACCCCTCCTTTACGATCGAGGCGCCCTGGTCGAACTCGGAGACCCCGGTGATCTGGGCGATGGTCCTGATCTGGCGCTTCGACAGCGAGGCGAACAGGGGAGCCCGAGCCAGCGCCTGCTGACGAAGCTCCAGCTCCGCGGAGGAGATGCGGCCGGCGCCTCGCTGGGCCGACGCGAAAGGCCACCCCCTGGTGAAGTCCAGCCGGTCCGGCACCGTCCATCCTCCCGCTCAAGCGTTGGAAGACCGGTGCCTTCTTAGAGGCAGACGGTGGTGGCTGTCAAGGCGGGCCAACCGCTCGACCGATTGGCGCGTCCTTTGCTGAGAGGATGAGGCTCGTGCGACCAGGAGGGATCACCGGCGTCCCGGGAGGGATGAGGGCCGCGGCCACGCTGGCCTTCCTGGTCGTCGTGGCCGGCTGCGGGTCCGGCGGCACCCCCGTGGCCACCCCAACCCCGAGCGGGCCATCGCCGACGACCCCGCCGCCGAGCACGCAACCGCCGCCGTCACCATCGACGAGCCCCAGCGTCTCGTGTGTCCAGCGGGTCTTCGCGGGCATGACCGAGGCGCAACGGGTGGGACAGCTCTTCATCGTGGGGCTGGCGAACGACCGGCTGGGGTCCTCCGACGCGCAGGCCATCCGGGACCACCACTTCGGATCGGTCTCGTTCATCGTGACGACCACAGTGGGTGTCTCCGGCGTGCGGCGGGTGGCGGATGCAGTGCAGGCGCTGGTCTCCGTTTCGACCACCGCCGGCGTACGGTTCTACGTGGCGGCGAACCAGGAGGGCGGGCTCATCCAAGCGCTCCGGGGACCGGGGTTCTCCACCATGCCCACCGCCAACGAGCAGGGCACGTTCGATCCATCCGCCCTCCAGGCCGACGCGACGACGTGGGGGGGCCAGCTGGCGGCCGCCGGGGTCAACCTGAACTTCGCCCCGGTGATGGACGTGGTGCCCCCGGGGCAGGAGGACCAGAACCAGCCCATCGGGGTCCTGAAGCGCGGGTTCGGCAGCGACCCGGCCACCGTCGGCGCCCATGGCGTGGCGTTCCTCGAGGGGATGGAGCAGGCGAAGGTGACCACGACGGCCAAGCACTTCCCCGGGCTCGGCCGGGTGGTGGGGAACACCGATTTCACCGCCGACGTGGTCGATCGGACGACCACGTCCACCGACCCCTTCCTCCAATCGTTCCAGGACGCCATCGACGCCAAGGTTCCCTTCGTGATGGTTGCCCTGGCCACGTACACGAAGATCGATCCGGACAATCTGGCCGTGTTCTCGCCCATCGTCATGCAGCAGATGCTTCGGACGCAGATGGGGTTCAAGGGGGTCATCGTCTCCGACGACATCGGGGAGGCCGAGGCGGTGAAGGCAATCCCCGCCGGGACGAGGGCGGTGGACTTCCTGTCGGCCGGCGGGGACATGATCATCTCGAAGACCGTGCCTCCGGCCGAGGCGATGGCGTCGGCGGTCCTGGAGAAGATCGCCACCGACGCGACGTTCCGCGCCCGCGTCGACGACGCCGTGCTCCGCATCCTGCGGGCGAAGCAGGCATCCCGCCTGCTCCCCTGCGCTCGCTGACACCGTCAGGGTAGGCTGGGATCCATGCGGGGGACGGTTTCGATCGGCGTCATCGCCCCGCACGGGGACCTGGCCATCGCGGAGTGCTGCGACGACGACACGCGCTCGCTGGCCCTGGAGACCCAGCGGGCGATGGACGAGATGGGCAAGCGCGTCGCCGCCACGGGGCCCGACGCGGTCGTCGTGGTGACGCCCCACAACGTCCACGTCGAGGGACACATGGCCGTCCTGACCTCGTCGGCCCTGTTCGGCGTGCTGGACGAGGCCGCCAATCCGCTCGAGCTCCAGGCGACCGTCGACCGGGATCTCGCCGTGGCCATCCATCGGGGGATGAACGCCGCGGGCGTGCCCACGGTGGCGGTCAGCTTCGGTGGGAACGTGGCCACCGAGGCGGTCTCGCCCCTGGACTGGGGTGCCTTGGTTCCGATCTGGCACATCCATCGGCACGCGCCCGAGCTTCCCGTGGTGGTGGTGGCGCCGGCGCGCGAGTTCGACGCCGCCACCCATGTTCGGGCCGGAGCCGCCATCGTCGCGGGCGCTCGACGCCTGGGAAGGCGGATCGCCTTCGTGGCCAGTGCCGACCAGGGACATGGGCATAGCGAGGACGGGCGGTACGGGTTCCACCCCGAATCGGCGGCGTTCGACGCGCGGGTGGTGGAGATCGTCAAGCGCGGCCCGCTCGAGGAGCTGTGCCGGTTCGAACGGGACGACGTCGCGGCGGCGCGAGCGGATTCGTGGTGGCAGATGGTCATGCTCCACGGCGCGCTCGAGGAGGACGGCGGCCGGTTCGTGCCCGACTTCCTGGCCTACGAGGCTCCCACGTACTACGGGATGCTCACCGCGCTGTTCGAGCCGGCCTGATCGCAAGGTTCGGTACGGCCCGGCTCTCCTTGCGCACACCCGTCACTCAATGGACCACGGAACGGGCTCAAACGGTGGTCGATTCGTGCGTTGCGGGAGGAGGGGGAGAGGCTCGCTGCCGGTGCGTCGTGACCTATCTCCAGGAGAACGAGCCGTTCGACCAGTTCGTTCGAGAGGCGAAGCTGATCGCGGCCGATTCGACCCGCGCGCGCCCTGCTACCTGGCTCGACGCCGCCACGACGTGCGCCTCTGTCCCAAACCTCCCCTCATTCCGATGACCGCTATCAAGGCGAGCTCACTCACCTGCTAGGTCACGTCAGTCCGGGAAGGACGTCCTCGATGGCGCCGAGCGCGTCCTGGATGGCCTCGATCGAGTTCGCGTACGAGAACCGGAGGTAGCCCTCCCCCTCGGCGCCGAACGCCGTGCCCGATAGACAGGCCACGCCGGCCTCGCTCAGGAAGTGTGCGGCGACGTCGGAACTGCTGCGGCCCAGACCCTTCACGTTGGGGAACACATAGAACGCTCCGCTGGGCTCCAGGCACGTAATGCCCTCGATCGCATTCAGGCCCTGGACGATGACATCGCGGCGCTTGCGGAACTCCTCGACCATGGCCTCGACCGGTTCCCACGGCCCGGTCACCGCGGCCAGGATCGCGCGCTGGGCGAAGGCCGAGGTGCACGACACGGTGTTGATGATCAGGCGGGTGACCGGTTCGACGAGCTCGGCCGGGAAGGAGGCGAAGCCCAGCCGCCACCCGGTCATGGCGAACGTCTTCGAGCACCCGTCCAGCAGGATCGTCCGGTCGGCCATGCCGTCGATCGAGGCGATGCTGGCGTGCTCCCCCCCGTAGCGGGTCGCCCAGTAGACCTCATCGGACAGGACGTACAGGCCGTGTTCGAGGGCGATCCTGGCCAGGGCCTCGACGTCGTCGCGCGTGAGCGAGCTGCCGCAGGGGTTGTGGGGCGAGTTCAGCACCAGGAGCTTCGTCCGGTCGGTGACCAGGCTGGCGACCTCGCCGGGATCCATGCGGAACTGGTTCTCCTCCCTCAGCGGAACGGCGACCGGCGTCGCACCGACGTAGTTCGAGATGGACTCGTACATCGGGAATCCCGGGTTGGGATAGAGGACCTCGTCGCCCTCGCCGCACAGCAGCGAGATCGCGTAGTACATGATCGGCTTCGCGCCCGGGGTGATGACGATGCGATCGGCGGGGTAGCGGGGCCGCCCACTGCGCTCGAAGAAGTCGGCGATGGCCTCGCGGACCTCGGGGTAGCCGGGCGCCGGGTTGTAGTGCGTGAAGCCGCCGTCCAGGGCGTCCTTGGCGGCCTGGCGGATGTGCTCGGGGGTGTCGAAATCCGGCTCCCCGATCTCCAGGTGGATGACCTTGCGGCCCTGGGCCTCCAGCGCGCGGGCGCGGGCGAGGACCTCGAAGGCGGACTCGGTGCCGAGTCGGGACATGCGGGCGGCGAGGGTGGGTGTGTCGCTCATGCAGGCACGGTACGGCGGGCCGCGGCGAGCGGTCAACCTGATGGGGGGGATGGGACGTCCCTCTCGCTCCGTTCGACCTTCCCGTCCACGTTCCGACGATTTCGCAGACTCCGTGTAAACGATGGGGACCCGGGCGGGTCCTCAGTGGGAGGCAATCGCTCGAAGTTGGCCATGTCGGCCAACCTGCTGACGGTCCCGCTGTATCGAACAGAGGTGATGGAATAACCGGACGGGCTCGCAGCGTGGTTCAACTGTTCCTGGTGCCCTCATTCGCGGGAACTCGGTCCGCCGACGCAGGCTCCGGACTTGCCCTCGGGTCTTCGGGCCGGTCCCGCCCGTTGGAGTTCGCCCTCCCGGCTGGGTCCCTGGGGCAGCTCCCCGGGGTCACCGCGGCCCTGACGGCAACATGTGGGGCGCCGAGTACACTCCACAACACTCGCAGAGGGAGGGGGCCATGGCACAACCCTCGTCGCCACCATGGACTCGTCGGCTGACTGTCGTGGCTGCGTTTGCAGCCCTTGCCGGGGTGGCTGCGGCGCCGGCCGGCGCCGCAACGCGGACGCCTGCGCCGCGCCG
>JBKPBM010000093.1:0-8546 GCA_046744325.1 Actinomycetota bacterium
GGCCTGCTTGAGCATGATCCGGTAATACTCCTGCCTGGCCTCGGGCGAGTCCTCAGCGGTGCCGTTCATCAGCGTCGACAGGAACCCCTTGAGCGGCGTGAGCGGGGTCCGCAGCTCGTGGGAGATGGTGGCCACGAAGTCGGACTTGAGCTGCTCGGCCTCACGCTCCGCGGTCACGTCGTGCACCACGACGACCTGGCCCTCCAGCTGATCGTCGGGGACCCTGATGTCGCTGGAGAAATACCGGATCCAGACCGTGGTGCCATCCTTGCGGGCGATGGGGGCCGTGACCGTCGCCCCATGGTCGGAGATGGCCACGTCGGCCCGTTCGTCCATGACCGGTCCCAGCGAGAGCATCTGCCGCCATTCGCAGCCAACCGCCCCCGCACTCGGGAAGCCCGTGATGCGCTCCATGGCCGGGTTCCAGGACACGATCCTGCCGTCCGAGGAGGCCAGGAAGATGCCGTCGGAGGCGTTCTCCACGATCACGCTGCGCATCCGATCGTGCTCGCGAAGGGTGCGCACCAGGGTCCGATATCCGGTGTAGGCCAGGAACAGCGGCGCGGCGAGCAGCGGAACCGACATGGGCGAGAGGGCCCAGATCACGGCCCCCTCGAGGCCCAGCGCGATGTTCGCCACGAAGTGAAGCGCGTTGACCGGAAGGCTGGGGACCAGGATCGAGGAGAACGGCTTGTTCGACACGCGGGAGATCACCAGGGCGACCAGCGTGGCGTTGGCCACCGCGTAGGCCACCATGGACAGGGCCGCCAGCAGCCAGGCCCCGGGCGCCAGGGAGTGCGTCGGATTCAGCCGGGCGAACAGGAGCTGGGCGATCGACAGGGCAACCAGGTACTGCCCGACGTTGAACGCCACCTTGTAGGGAGGCCACCGCCGGATCAGCTGTCCCCCCAGGAGCCCGGTGGCCATGGCCACGGTGAGCACACTGGGCTTCGCCAAGAGCAGGGCGCCCACCCACAGCGCCTCGGTCAGAGACAGATTGAGCCGTTCGGCGCGGTGCCGGATGGGGATCTGGAACTGCTCGGCCACCAGGATCGCCGCGGCCAGGGCGGCCCAGGTCACCAGGTCCTTCATGTTCCAGTGGGCGACCTCCGGGGCGCGAAGGGCCAGGAACGCAGCACCGGCCACATCCACCGCGGCGATCAGGCATGCGGCCGACCGAGGGAGGGGACCGTGGACGTTCACCGCACACTTGTGCCACGAGCAGGGGCCCTCGGGCATCGCTCGCAAGGCTGGAAAACCACCCCCAAAGAGCCCGGATTGCCCCGGAGGTCAGGCGAGGTCGAAGGGTGGGGGGCCGGTCCCCACGAACGGAGCCCCGGTCATCGGCCCTAGGCCATTTCCCGTGGGGAGGGCCGGCCCGAACAGGCGCACCCCTGCGGAGCCCACGCCGGGCGGTCGAAGCGTCCCGATCCTCCGCCCGTCGGGAAGCGGCGGATCGGGCTCAAGCTCCAGGAGCGGGATCAGGACGAAGGCCCGTTCGTGCATCCGAAGGTGTGGGACGTCGAGACCCGGCTCATGGATCTCCGCCCGTCCGAACGCCAGCAGGTCGAGGTCGACCACGCGGGGTCCCCACCGTCCGCCCCGCACCCGGCCCATCCGCGCCTCGACGTCCAGGCACGCGGTGAGCAGCCCCCGCGCCGAGAGCCGGGTCCGCACCTCCAGCACGGCGTTGAGGAAGTCCGGCTGGACCGGCCCGACGGGCGCGGTCTCGTACACCCTGGACGTCGCGGTGACCTCCAACCCCTCCACCGCCGCCAGCCCCGCAATCGCCCGGCGCAGGTTGGCCAGGCGGTCGCCCAGGTTCGAGCCGAGGCCGACGAAGCAACGGGTCACGGCCTGGTCGCGGTGGCGGCCACATCGTCGAGATCCATGGAGCGTGCGGCCTGCGGCTTGTGCACGACGGCGGTCGCCGACAGGACCCCCTCGCACTCGGAGACCGCGATGGCCACGGCGTCCGCCAGGGATTCCAGAAGGACGAACGACCATTCGGTGACGGCCTGCCGGGCGGCCGCGGCCAGCGTCCGGTAGTCCGCCGTGGCCTCCAGGGCATCCCCCCCCACGCTGACCAGCACGTCGAGGTCGACCACGAACTCCTGGGGCCGGTCGCGCTCGCCGGGGTTCGCACCGTGCCGCCCGTGGGCACGGATGCCGGTCAGGACGATCCTGGACTCAGCCATCGCCGTCGAACGGGTCGGAGTCCGGGGGTGGGCGCTCGAGGGAGACGGTGACCGGGATCGGAGCCGAGACGTGGGCGTGGCCCTCGCCCACGTACCGAGACCGGAGGAACTCGTACGCCAGAGGTCCCACCGTCCTCGGCGCGTCCTCGGTCACGAAGTGCGAACACCCGGGGAGCAAGGCCACGGTGGCACCGCCGAGGACCTCCCCCAGCCGTTCGGCCAGGTCCGCGGGAAGGAAGGGGTCGTCCTCTCCCCAGATCACCATCGCGTCGGCGTCCAGCCCGTGCAGCTCCTCGTCCCGGCCGGCCAGGCACCCGCCCCGGATGCCGCGCGCGGCCCGGAAGAACGCCGCGGGGTCCTCCCGCCAGGGCTCGAGGTAGGACTGGAGATCCGCCTCGGTGAGGAACTCCCGGTGCCCCATGCCGCGGTCGAACGCAAGCTTCACCGCCGTCCGGACGGACCCGAAGCCCTCCTGCTCGGCTGCCGCCTCCTGCAGCCGGCGCATCGCCGCCGCCGGCCAGGCGTCGAAGCACGCGGCATCGATCAGCACCAGGGCCGGGACCTCGAACCGCCCGTCCAGGGCCAGCAGCTGCGCCACCGCCCCACCGACGTCGTGCCCGACCACGGCGAACCGATCCACGCCCCACGACTCGAGCGCCTCGGCCACGTATCGGGCCTGGGCGGGCTCCGAGAGGTCGGCGCCCTTGGGCTTCTCGCTGGCCCCGTACCCGATCAGGTCCGGGGCCAGCACGCGCATCCGGGTCGCGAGCAGCGGGATCTCCCCGCGCCACAGGAACGATGAGGTGGGGAACCCGTGCAGCAGGACGACGGGCGGGCCCTCGCCGACATCGACCCAGGCCATCTCGCCACCGGAGACCCGGACGGTTCGGTGCCCGTCGGTCATGGCTCGACCGATCCGCGACGGATGGCGTCGATCACGCGGACCACGCGGACCATCTCCTTGACGTCGTGGACCCTGACCACATGCGCGCCCCGGGCGGCCATCCAGGCGACCGCTGCGGCGGTCCCCTCGAGGCGATCGTGCACCTCGGTGCCCACCACCAGCCCGACGAACGACTTGCGCGACGGTCCGGCCATCACGGGCCGATCGAGCTTCGCCAGGGCATCGATCTCCCTCATGAGCAGGAGGCTCTGGTCGGCGGTCTTGGCGAACCCGAGGCCGGGATCGACGGCCAGGCATTCCCACGGGATGCCGGCGTCCATCGCCGCCCGAACGCGCAGGGCGAGGTAATCCCGAACGACCTCCACGACGTTCGTGTATTCGGTCAGGCCCTGTATGTTCGTGGGATCCCCGCGCATGTGCATCAGCACCATCCCCGCGCCTGCCCCCCGGACGACGTCGAACATGGCCGGGTCCGAGCCCGCGGACACATCGTTGATGACGCTCGCTCCCGACGCCAGCACGTGCCGCGCAACCTCCGCATGCCGCGTGTCGACGGAGATCGGCACCGAGACCTCCACGGCCAGGCGCTTGACCACCGGGAGGACACGATCCAGCTCCTCCTCGACCGAGACGGGAGCGGCCCCCGGTCGGGTGGATTCGCCTCCGACGTCCAGCAGGTCCGCTCCCTCGGCGGCCATGGTCGCACCCGCGGAGACGGCTCGCTCCGGGTCGAGGAACCGCCCCCCGTCGGAGAACGAGTCCGGGGTCACGTTGACCACGCCCATGACGTGCGTCCTCGCCCCGCAGTCGAGCTCGCGGTCTCGAAGGCGCCACACGAATGGCCGGCCGAGCACGACGCCATCGTATCCACCCCGGAGAGGACGCTCACCGGTTCCGCGAGGGTGTCGCGGAACGAGGCTTGCCACCTGGGGGGAACATGGCATCCATGCAGGATCCGGCGCGAAACCGTCCCCCTGGTCCCGGCGTCTCTAGCGCCGAAGGGATGCCGCCGAACGCCGCCCTGCTCGCCGCACCGTCGGAAGCCCGACCGGACCCCCTCGGCTCGGATGAGGTGGAGCCGGCGGTGGCCGAGGCAACGCTCCCCCGGCGGCCGGCCACCCCGCCCCCCGCGTTCGACGAGTTCTTCCGGGCCGAGTACCCGCGGATGCTTCGGGCCATGTATCTGGTCTGCGGGAATCGGGCGGAGGCCGAGGAGGTGGCACAGGACGCCTTCGTCCGGGCGTTCGAGCGGTGGGAGCTGGTGGTCCGGGCGGAGAACCGTCCCGGCTACGTGTATCGGATCGCCCTGAACCTGTACCGGAGCAAGCTCCGCCGAGCAGCCCGGCTGGCCCGCAAGACGCTCCGGCCGGCCCCGCAGCCGGACGAGCTCGAGGCGATGGCGGAGCGCGACGCCATCGGACGCGCGCTCGCCTCGCTCTCGCCGGCCCAGCGGGAGGCGGTGATCATGCGCGAGTGGCTCGACATGACGGACGAGGAGATCGGAGCCCTGTTGGGGATCTCTCCGATCACGGTCCGGGTCCGGGTCCATCGGGCCCGAGCCGTCCTGAGACCCCTGCTGGAGGAGCGAGGTGAATGAAGAGGTGAGCGATCTTCACGAGCTGCTGGGCCGGCGAGCTGCCGACGTGGATCCCCGGCCAGACGCCCTCGATCGGGTGCTCGGGATCGTTTCACGGCGCCGACGGCGGCGCCGGATCACGGCCGAGGCCTCGGCGCTGGTCCTGTTCGCCGTGGCGCTCGCCGGGTTCGGGATCGCCTACCGCAGCGGAGCCCGACAGGCCCCGCCGGCGGCCCGGGCCGCCGCGATCCGGGAGCTGATCGGGACCAAGCCGGCCCTTCAGCTTCGGGATGAGCTGGGCATCCTGGGATCGACGAAGGGCGCCCCCCTGAAGGTCATCGTCAGCCGGCCGTCGGGGACGGGGGTCCCCAGGGTCTCGGTGCTGGAGGTGGGAACCGGGACCAGCGTTGCGCTCTCGGCCCCGGCGGAGCACCCCACGCTCTCCCCCAACGGCCAGGTGGTGGCCGAGGTGAAAGACGACACGGTGGTCGTGGCCACGGCGGCCCGTTCAGCCTCCGCGCCCGCCGTCGTCCCCGACACCACCGGGGCATCGGGCAATGTGTCGTGGGCCCGCGACGGCACGGCGCTGTACGTCTCCCTGCATGGGCAATGGGTTCGGATCGAGCATCCCGAGGACCCTGCTCGGCGGCGGATCCAGCCCATCTCGGTGCCCCCGGTTCCGGGCGGCCCCATGCTCCTGTCGATCTCGCCCGCGGGTGACCGGGCCCTCCTGTTCGGGGTGACCCAGGACGCAACGACCGGGGCCGAGTCCGTTCCGCACCTGTTCATCGGCCGGTTCGACGGCTCCGCCGTGACGGACGTGAGCCCGATCGACGTCCCTGCCACCGCCTTGCAGGGGCCGATGGGCTGGGTGGGGGAGAACGCGTTCCTGGTGTCCTCGGGCGCAGGCCGGGCGCTGATCGTCCGCACGGACGGAACCACGGTGCCGGTGGCCTCCGATCCGGTGGGCGACCCGTGCCGGGCCGCCCCGGCCGGGGTGGTCTGCGTCGCCGACGGGCCCTGGCTGCTGGGGACCAACGCCGACGGTTCCCTGCTGTTCTGGAAGATCTCGGCGGTCGGTTCGGACAACTCCGAGCCGAGCCAACCGATCCTGGTCGTGTACTACAAGACGTTCCTGGACGGGACCCACGCCGTCCGGTTGACCGGGCTGGCCGGCCGGTACGGCCCGCCGGTGGCGGCGCGGTAGGGGCGGGACCGGCCCTTACGGGCGGCCCCGTCGTACCAGCTCCAGGGCCTCGGACCGGGTGCGGGCGTCGCTCCGGAACACACCGCGGACGGCCGAGGTCGTGGTCACCGACCCGGGCTTGCGGATCCCACGCATGGTCATGCAGAGGTGCTCCGCCTCGATGAGGACGAACACGCCCCGGGGCTCCAGCGCCTGATCGAGCGCGTCGGCGATGTCCGTGGTCAGGCGCTCCTGGACCTGGGGCCGCTTGGACAGCAGGTCGACCAGGCGGGCGATCTTCGACAGCCCGGTGATCCGTCCGTCGCGATTGGGCACGTAGGCGACGTGCGCCTTGCCCACGAATGGGATCAGGTGGTGCTCGCACATCGAGTACAGGGGGATGTCGTGCACCATGATCATCTCGTCGTGCTCCGCCCCCGCCACGACGGTGAGGACCTCCTGGGGGTCCCGCCCCATCCCGTCGAAGATCTCGGCGAACATGGCGGCCACTCGCTCGGGCGTCCCCTCGATGCCTGGACGGGCCGGGTCCTCGCCGATCCCCTCGAGGATCAGCCGGACACCCTGCACGATGCGGTCGCCGTCACGTGGTCCCGACACGCGCACACTCTACAGTCGGGGCTCAGGGTGACGGGACGAGGCGGTCGAGCGTCTCCGGCAGCTCGGAGAGATCGGTCAGCTCGGCGGCGCGAGGCAGGTCGCTGCGTTCACCGAGCCGGTTGATCCACACAGCGGTGATGCCCAACTCGGCGGCCGGGGCGATGTCGTGGAACAGGCTGGCCCCCACGTGCACGTGGGCCCCGAGCAGGGCCCCGGAGAGTTCCCGGAACCGCAGCCAGTGCCCGTGGGACGGCTTGTACGAGCCGGCCTCGGCCGCGGTGACCACGAGGTCTGGGACGATGCCGATGCGCTCGACGGACGCGGCGAGCAGGTCGGGGTCGGTGTTGGACAGGATCGCCAGCCGCCATCCCCTCGTGCGCAACCGAACCAGCGCCATCCCCACCTCGGGGAACACCGGCCAGCCGGGCAGCGACTCCGCCAGCGCACTGCGGTCCTCCGGCTCCAGGGTGCGACCCAGATCCTCCGCGATGCGCTGGAGGGCCAGCGCCATCACCTCTCGATAGGGGATGGACCGGCCCGCCTGAACCTCCGGTTCGATCTCGTGGTACCGGGCGAGGAGCTTGCCTCGGTCCTGGCCCGGCCACAGCGCAGCAAGGGCATCGCCGATCCCCCGCTCCCAGTCGACCAGCGTCCCGTAGCAGTCGAAGCTCGCCCACCGCTCCGGCATGTCCACTGGCGACGCGCCTACAGGCTGGGCGACCGAGGGCCGGGCGTGCCCGGGCCGGCGTGCCCGGCGCTCCGCCGCGCGACCGCGATCCCCGTGCCCACTCTGGCGGCCGAGCGCTGCGGCCGCTTGCCCAATCCATCGAGCAGCGTCACCAGCTCGTCCTTCTCGATGGTCTCCCGGTCGATCAGGGCCGCGGCGATGGCGTCGAGCTGCTCGCGGTGTTCGGTGAGGATCTCGAGCGCCTCGTCGTGGGCCTGGTCGATCAGCGAGCGGATCTCCGAGTCGATCTCGAAGGCCACCTGGTCCGAGTAGTCGGGATGCGACGCGAAGTCGCGGCCCAGGAACGGCTGGTCCTGCTTCTGCCCCAGCGTGAGCGGCCCCAGCACGTCCGACATGCCGAACTCGGTGACCATCTGCCGGGCGATCTTGGTGGCCCGGTCGAGGTCGTTCTGGGCTCCGGTGGTCATGTCCCCGAACTGCAGCTCCTCGGCCACTCGCCCACCCAGGAGCATGGCCAGCTCGTCGATCAGCTCCTGCCGAGCGATCAGGAACTTGTCCTCCATCGGCAGCGTCATCGTGTATCCAAGCGCCCGGCCCCTCGGGATGATCGTGATCTTGTGGACGGGGTCCGCGTTCGGCAGGACGTAGGCGACCAGGGCATGGCCGCCCTCGTGATAGGCGATGACCTTTTTCTCCCGCTCCGAGATCAGCCGGGTTCGCCGCTCCGGCCCGGCCACGACGCGGTCGATGGCCTCCTCCAGCTCTGGCATGGTGATGGCGGGCTTGCCCCGCCGGGCGGTCAGCAGCGCGCTCTCGTTGATCACGTTGGCCAGGTCGGCCCCGGTGAACCCCGGGGTCCGCCGGGCGATCACGTCGAGCTCGACCGAGGGATCGAGGGGCTTGCCCTTCGCGTGGACGGCCAGGATGCCCTTGCGCCCCTCCAGGTCCGGCCGGTCGATGACCACCTGGCGGTCGAACCTCCCCGGCCGCAGGAGCGCCGGATCCAGGATGTCGGGCCGGTTGGTGGCGGCCATCAGGATCACCCCCGAGCGGGTGTCGAACCCGTCCATCTCCACCAGGAGCTGGTTCAGCGTCTGCTCCCGTTCGTCGTGCCCGCCCCCCAGGCCCGCGCCCCGGTGCCGGCCCACCGCGTCGATCTCGTCGATGAACACGATGGCCGGCGAATTGTTCTTCGCCTGTTCGAACAGGTCGCGGACCCGAGCCGCCCCCACGCCGACGAACATCTCGACGAAGTCCGAGCCGCTGATCGAGAAGAAGGGGACGCCCGCCTCCCCGGCCACGGCGCGAGCGAGAAGGGTCTTCCCGGTGCCGGGCGGCCCGTACAGCAGGATGCCGCGAGGGACCTTCGCCCCGAT
>JBKPBM010000288.1:0-11845 GCA_046744325.1 Actinomycetota bacterium
CCTGTGGGGTGCGGTAGGCCCTGATCCCCTCGAACGCGCCGCTTCCGTAGTGGAGCGCGTGGGTCAGGACGTGGACGGTGGCGTCTTCCCAGTCCAGGAGCTTCCCATCCATCCAGATCTTGTCGACAGGCTGAATCGGCACGCCGTGGTCCTCCTTCGGTCGAGGCGAACCCCGGACGGCCGGATGTGCTCCGGTGGGTTCGACCGGGCAAGGATACTGCCCGGTTGCATCCTTTCCCGCACGGCCGGTACGTTTCGAGCCCAACCCGGAATCGCGGCCCGAGAGGGGGATCGATGATCAAGGACTTCAAGGCGTTCCTGTTGCGCGGCAGCGTGGTCGACCTCGCCGTCGGGATCGTGATCGGGGCGGCGTTCGGGGCGGTGATCACGGCGTTCGTCGCGGCCTTCCTCACGCCGCTGATCGCCATCCTGGCCGGGAAGGCCGACCTGTCCCACCTCACGTTCACCGCCGGGGGGACCGACTTCCCCTACGGCGCGTTCCTCAACGCGCTGATCGCGTTCGTCCTGATCGCGGCCGCGGTGTTCTTCCTGGTGGTCCGGCCGGTCAACCGGCTCATGGAGCGCCGCCGCACCGAGACGCCCGTGGAGGCGACCACCCGGGAATGCCCGGAGTGCCTGTCGAGCATCCCGAAGGCCGCCACCCGCTGTGCCTTCTGCACCGCGCAGGTCGGCGCGGTCGCCTGAGGCTTCCCGAGCCCCTCAGCTCGGCAACTGGAGGGCGCGGGCCCGCTGGGCCCCGATGGCCTGTGCGATCTCCGTCAGGACCTGGGTCGGGATGGGGCTGTCCACCGTGAGGCCCATCAGGGCCAGGCCGCCGGCCTCCCGGCGGCCGACCTCCATGCTGGCGATGTTGATCCCGGCCCCGCCCAGGACGGTCCCCACCGTCCCGATCACCCCCGGCCGGTCCTCGTAGAGGAAGAAGGCCATGTGCCGCGCGGGGGCCATGTCGACGTCGAACCCGTGCACCTGGACGATCCGTTCGCCGCCCGGGGCATCCACCACTGTGCCGGCGACGACGACCTCCCCCGCCTCGGTGTCGGCGTGCAGGGCCATCAGGTTCACGTAGTCGCGCGAGGTGGGCGACTTCCGTTCGGACACGTGCAGCCCCCGTTCACGGGCGATCATGGACACGTTCACGAACGACACCGGCTCGTGCACGATCCTGGCCAGGGCACCCTTCAGCGCGGCGAGCGTCAGGACCCGGGTGTCCTGTTCGGCCACCTGGCCCCGGTACTCGGCCTCCACCGACCGAACCGCCCCCTCGGCCAGGCCGAACAGCAGCCCCCCGAGCTTCTCGGCCAGCGGCACGAACGGCCGGACCTGCTCGTTCACCTCGGCAGCGGCCGGGACGTTGACCGCGGAGGGAACGAACTCCCCCCGCAGGGCCAGCCGGACCATCTCGGCGATGGCCGTGCCCGCCTTGTCCTGAGGCTCCTGGGTCGAGGCGCCGAGATGGGGGGTGACCACGACGTTGTCGAACCTCAAGATGGGGTGCGCGGGGGGGGCGGGCTCGGTGGCGAACACGTCCAGGGCGGCCCCGCCGAGCTTCCCGTCCCGCAGGGCGTTCACCAGGGCCCGTTCGTCCACGATGCCACCCCGTGCCGCGTTGACCAGCCGGGCTCCCTCCTTCATCAACGACAGCTCGCGCTCGCCGATCAGACCCTCGGTCTCGGCCGTTCGGGGCAGGTGGATGGTGACGAAGTCGGCCTGCACCAAGAGGGCTTCGAGGTTCGGAACCAGCTCTACGCCGAGCTCGCGCGCTCGTTCCTTCGACACGTACGGGTCGTACGCCACCACGCGCATGCCGAACGCCAGCGCCCGCTGGGCCACCATGGCACCCACGCGCCCCATCCCCACCACGCCCAGCGTCTTGCCGTGCAGCTCGACGCCCTGGAACCGGGCCCGCTCCCAGTGGCCCTGCGTGAGCGAGGCGTGGGCCTGTGGGATGTTCCGGGCCTGGGCCAGGAGCAGCGCGAAGGTGTGCTCGGCGGCGGAGAGGATGTTCGATTGGGGCGCGTTGACTACGAGGATCCCGCGCCGCGTGGCCGCCTCGACGTCGACGTTGTCCAGCCCGATGCCGGCCCGGCCCACCACCTTCAAGGAGGTCGCCTGGCCCAGAACGTCGTCGGTGACCTTGGTCTGGGACCGGACGATCAGGGCGTCGTACGGACCGATGGCCTCGCCCAGGCCCTCGGCCGCCAGGTCAGGTCGCTCGTCGACCTCGAACTCTTCTCGGAGGAGGGAGAGCCCGCTCTCGGAGAGCGGCTCCGTGACCAGGACTCTCACGGGGTTTGCGCGCTGGCGTCGCCCGGCGTCGACGCGAAGACCTGCTCGGCGGCGGCCACCGCCGCTCCCAGCTTGGCGGGATAGCCCATCGCCTCGAGCGTCAGCTCCAGGGCGGCCAGGCACCGGATGATGTCGAACCGGTCGTAGTTCCCGAGGTGCCCGATCCGGAACACCTTGCCCTTCAGCGGCCCCTGACCGGGGGCCAGGATGATCCCGTGATCGCGTCGAACCTTCGCCACCAGCTCGTTCCCGTCGATCCCTTCCGGGGCCTGCACCGCGGTAACGGCCCAGGCGCGCTCCAGATGCTCGCCGGAGAGGTCCAGGCCGAGAGCGCGCACACCCTCCTTCGTCGCCTCCGACAGGATGCGGTGGCGCTCGAGCACGGCTTCCGGGCCCTCGTCGAAGTACCGGCGAAGGGCGGCCCGCATCCCGAGCATCAGCGAGATGGCCGGGGTGAAGGGGTTCTCCGGGCTGGGGAGATCGTAGGCCTGCTTGTACAGGGACCAGTCGAAGTAGAACCGCGGGTTCGTCGCCGTTTGCGCTGCGGCCCAGGCCCTTTCGGAGATCGAGACGAAGGCCAGCCCCGGGGTGGCCGAGAACGCCTTCTGCGACCCGCCGATCCCGACGTCGACCCCCCACGTGTCTCCCTCGTAGGGGACCGCGCCGAGGCTCGAGATCACGTCGACCACCAGCAGCGCGCCACGCTCCCGGGTGATCCGGCCCACCGCTTCCACGTCGTGGACCACGCCGGTCGACGTTTCGCTGTGCTGCATGAGCACGGCCCTGGCCTGGGTCCGATCGAGCGCGTCGGCGACGTCCTCCGCCCTGACCGCACTCCCCCATTCGTAGTCGATGGTGTGGACGTCCTGCCCGAACGCCGTGGCGATCTTCGCGAAGCGCTCGCCGAAGTAGCCGGCCACGGGCACGACGACCGGGTCGCCGGGCGAGAAGAGGTTGGCCACCGCCGACTCGAGCCCTCCCGTCCCCGACGAGGCGAAGATGAGCACGTCGTCGCTGGTGGCGTAGACGCGCTTCAGCCCGTCGGTGACCTCGCGCAGCAGATCACCGTAGCCGGGGCCGCGGTGGTAGACGAGGGGGCTCCCCTGCGCCAGCAGGACCTCGGGCGGCACGGGCGTGGGCCCCGGGGCCATGATGATCTCGGGTCTGTCCATTCGGGCCAGCGTAGCACCGGGTACGACGGAGCCCCGTCCTACGCGTTCGGGACATACCAGTGGTCCATGTTGAAGTAGACCCCCTCGGGCGAGGAGGCGTATGCCCCGATCGGACCGGCGATCAGGTCGGTGCGCCAGGCCGTGGTCAGAGGAGAGACGAACAACGGTAGCGAAACACCGTCGGCTGCCTCCATGGCGAACAGGCGATCGAGGAGCGCCTGGCGACGGTCTGGGTCCAGCGTCTGGTCGATCCGGTGGACCAGTCCGGTGGCCAACCGGTCACACCACCGCATCCAGTTGTTCCCCTGGAAGCCATTCCCTCTGGAGAATGTGGCGCGGATTGGTGATACCGCTTGTTCGCCTGAACGAGCCCGACGATCGCTCCCGCGAGAAGCGCCGCGGCGACAAGGGCGACGGCGACCTTCGATCGGCGCTTCATGACCTCACTGGTCGCGCTCGGCCGGGCAGGACGACCTCCTCCGGAGGGTTATACGTTCGTTCGGGGCGAGGCTCATTCTGGTGGAGGCAAGACCAGGCGCTCACCGGCCCCGTCGGCCAACAGGGCGTGCAACGGCGGCGCCTTCCGGATGGAGGGCGCCGCCGTGGCGGTCACCGCGACCGCAAGAAGCAGCCCGGCCAGCACCAGGAAGGTGACCTTGGGTCCCAAGCCTTGCGCGAGAACGCCCGCGGAGAGGGAGGCCAGGGGGATCGTTCCCCACGCCACCAGCCGTCCCACGCTGGTCACCCGGGCCATCAGCCGGTCGGGGACGATCGCGTACCGGTACGTGCCGACCACCACGTTGAACGACGGACCAACCAGGCTGCCGACGCCCACCAGCACGCCCAGGCCGATGGGACTCGGGATCAGGATCAGTACGCAGACCTCCGCCGCCCACAGCCACAGCGCCCCGATCACCACCAGCGGTGCCACCACGCGGCGCTGGACCCACGGGGCCACCAGGGACCCGAGGATCCCGCCCGCCCCGAGGAACGCGAACATCGCGCCGATCAGGCCGGCCGACGCGCCCAGGTCCCGGGCCCGCACGATCAGCACCAGCGTCAGCGCATTCAGAGAGAAGTTCGTCACGCCGACCAGCCCCACCAGCGATCGAAGGAACCGCTGGTGCCAGAGCCACGCGACGCCTTCGGCGACATCGGCCCTCAGACTGGCCCGGCCGCCGGCACGATCGCCCTGGAACGCCGGCCGGACGAACAGCAGCGAGACGAATGAGACCGCGTACGACACCGCGTCGGCGAAGAAGGGAAGCAAGCGGCTGACCCCGAAGAGCACGCCGCCGAGCGGCTGGCCGGCCAGGTCCGCGCCCTGCTCCCTGGCCTGGTTCTGGGCGAGGGCGGTCGGCAACTGCTCCTTGGTCACCACGTGCGGCAGCGCCGCGCCCTCCGCGAGCTGGAAGAAGACGTAGAACGTCCCTTCGACGAACGCCACCACCACGAGCTGCGTCAGCGTGAGCCAGTGGGAGGCGAGTCCCAGGGCGATGCTTCCGAGGGCCAGTCCCCGGACGGCGTCGGAGAGCAGCATCACCCGCTTGCGGTTCCACCGGTCCACCAGGCCGCCCGCGGGGAGGAACCACACCAGGAACGGCAGGGTCTGGGCGAACCCGACCACCCCTGCCTTCGCCGGCGAGCCGGTCAGCGACAGGACCAACAGCGGATAGGCGAGGGAGCTGACCCGGGTGCCGACCGTGGAGATGACCTGGCCGCTCCACAGGATCGTGAAGTCCCGATTCCGCCACAGCGGCGCGGGCTTGACGGTCTCCTTGGGGCCGGACGCCACGAGGCTGGATTCTAGAAGTGCTGGCGGCCGTTACGGCCGGGCGAGGCGGCGGACCTCTCCCACGGGCAGCGGCGTGTCCCTGATGCGCGCCCAGGGCACGCCGGAGAGGTCCACCCTCTTCGATGCGCGCAGGTACCGGTCCGGATCGAAGTCGTCCACGATGGCCTTCCGCGCGCTGATTCGAAGCCGAGGGGCCTTTGGATCACTCGGCGAGGCGCTGACGAAGCAGTTCCTGCACCAGGCGAGGGTTGGCCGACCCGCGGGTCAGCTTCATCACCTGGCCGACCAGGGCGTTGATCGCTCCCTCCTTGCCGCCCCGGAACTGCTCCACCAGCCCGGGATTCGCCTCGATGACCTGCATGATGAGCCCTCCGATGGCCGAGGCGTCGTCAAGCTGGCGGAGGCCGCGAGCCTCGACGATCGCTTCGATGGCGGCGCCGGTGGCGAAGGCCTCGGCCAGGGCCGCCTTGGCGCCCGCCGTGGAGATCACCCCCTGGTCCACCAGCCTGGCCAGGTCGGCGACGTGCCCGGGCGTGATCCTGGACTGGGCGAGCTCGATGCGCGCCTCGTTCAGCAGCCCGGCCAGGTCACCCGTCATCCAGTTCGCCACCGCCCGGGGCGGTGCGCCGAGGGAGACTGCCCGTTCGAGGAAGTCCGCCGAGGACGTCAGTCCCCCGACCAGCGCGGCCTGCCTGGGTTCCAGTCCGTACTCCTCGGCGAATCGGGCCCGCCGCGCTGCGGGAAGCTCAGGCAGCTCGGCCCGGAGCTTCTCGATCCACTCGGCGTCGGGCTCGATGGGGGTGAGGTCGGGCTCGGGGAAGTAGCGGTAGTCCGAGGCGTACTCCTTCGATCGGCCGGGCGTGGTCATGCGGCGGTGCTCGTCCCAGTGGCGCGTCTCCTGGGCGAGGGGTTGCTCGGCTGCCAGAGCCGCCCGCTGCCGCTCCTCCTCGAACCTCAGGGCCTGGTAGATCGACCGGATCGAGTTCAGGTTCTTGATCTCGACCTTCGTGCCGAGCTCGGCCGAACCCGGGGGGCGCAGGCTGATGTTGGCGTCGCAGCGCAGCGACCCTTCCTCCATCCGGACGTCGGAGACGCCCAGGGCCTCGAGCGTGGCACGAAGCTCGGTGAAGTAGGCGCGGGCCTCCTCCGGGCTTCGCATGTCGGGCTCGGAGACCACCTCGACCAGGGGGACTCCGGCGCGGTTGTAGTCCTCCAGGGCGTAGTCGGCGCCTGAGATGCGGCCGGTGGCGCCGCCGTGGGTGGTCTTGCCGGTGTCCTCCTCCATGTGCACGCGGGTGATGCCGATCCGCCGGGCATCGCCGTCGAGCTGGATGTCGAGATGGCCGTCGACGCAGATGGGGACGTCGTACTGGCTGATCTGGAAGTTCTTGGGCATGTCCGGATAGAAGTAGTTCTTCCGGTGGAAGTACGAGCGGGCCACGATCCGGCAGTCCAGGGCGAGCCCGATCTTGATGATGTACTCGATGGCCGTCCGGTTGGGAACGGGGAGGGTGCCCGGGTGGCCCAGGCAGATCGGGCAGACGTTGGTGTTGGGCGGCGCCCCGAACTCGTTGCGGCACCCGCAGAACATCTTGGTGGCGGTCGAGAGCTCGACGTGGCACTCGAGCCCGATGACGGTCTCATACGTGGTCGCGGCGCTGGTCGTGAGGCTGGTCATCGGTCATCAACGATAGCCCGTCGATGGAGGATGGCGTACTTCTCCTCGATCCTGGCCCGCAGTCGGGTGACGTCGTCCGTGGTCCTTCGGATCTCTTGGGCGATCTCCTCGATGGGGCGCTTCGCGTTGGCCAGGGCGATCACGAGCTCCTCCCGCCGATTGAAGATCCAGCCATCCGGCGCCCGGTCCTCGACGTCGTGGAAGCAGCCCGGATCGGGGATGTGCTCGCTTTCCGGTGTGGTGTCTTCCCCCAAGACCTTCCGAAGGCCCTCCCGGATCACCTCGGACATGGTCTGGCCGGTCCTCCACGCATGCTCCCGAAGCGCCTGTCGCTCCTCGTCCGTAAGCCAGACCGTCGTTCGGCGCACCCGCCCCCCCTGGACACATCTCCCGCACGAACGTATGGCACGACATACGTATGTCGTGCCATGCCCTTCTGCGCAGACCGCGTCTACCCCGCCCCATGGGTGCCACAGAGCAGTGACACTTAGGCCGCGAGCCCCTCCAAGAGCCCCGGGCGGGCCGAGAACCCGAGGTCCTGCTCCAGCGCGTACGCCGCTCGAAACACGAGCGACTCCGCCCGCAGCGGGCCCATGACCTGGAACCCCACCGGCAGCCCATCCGAATCCAATCCGCAGGGGATGCTGATCGCCGGCATGCCCGACAGATCGCACGGGATGGTGAACACGTCCGACAGGTACATGGCCAGCGGGTCCTCCGTCCGCTCCCCCAGCCGGAACGCCGTCGTCGGGGAGGTTGGGCCGACCAGCACGTCGAACCTCGCGAAGGCCTGCTCGAAGTCCCGGATGACCAGCGTTCGAACCTTCTGGGCCTGGCCGTAGTACGCGTCGTAATACCCGGCCGACAGTGAGAACGTCCCCAGCATGATCCGCCGCTTGACCTCGTCGCCGAACCCCGCCCCGCGGGTGCGGGCGTTCATCTCCTCCGCCGTTTCCCCATCGATGCGCAGGCCGTACCTGACGCCGTCGAACCGGGCCAGGTTCGACGAACATTCGGCCGGGGCGATCAGGTAGTAGGCGGAGAGCGCGTAGCCGGCATGCGGGAGCGCCACGGAGTCGACCTCCACCCCCAGCGCGGTCAGCCGGTCGATGCCCGCCCGGACCGAATCGCGGACCCCGGGCTGGACGCCCTCGGTGCTCAGCCAGTCCTCGACCACGCCGACCCGCAACCCACCGACGCCTTCCTCGAGGCCGGCCCCATAGTCGGCCGCCGGGTCCTCCAGGCTGGTCGCGTCGAGGGGGTCCTCGCCCGCGATCGCCGACAGGAGCGTGGCCGCATCGCGGACGTCCCGGGTGAACGTCCCCACGTGGTCGAGGGAGGACGCGAACGCGATCAGTCCGTACCTCGACACCCGGCCGTAGGTGGGCTTCATCCCGACCACGCCGCACAGTGCGGCCGGCTGGCGAACCGAGCCGCCCGTATCCGTCCCCAGGGCCCACACGGCCTCCCCGGCCGCCACCGCCGCCGCCGAGCCGCCCGAGGATCCTCCCGGCACCCGGTCCAGCGCCCAGGGGTTGCGCACCGGCCCGTAGGCGGAGTTCTCGTTCGACGAACCCATGGCGAACTCGTCGCAGTTCGTCTTCCCCACCAGGACGGCCCCGGCCTCGCGGAGCCTGGCCCAGGCCGTGCAGTCGTAGGGCGGGACGTACGGCTCCAGGATCCGGGAGCCGGCGGTGGATCGGATCCCCTTGGTGGTCAGGACGTCCTTCAGGGCCAGCGGGATGCCGGCGACGGCGGAGGTGGCCTCCCTACGGGCAAGGGCGCTGTCCACTCCCTCGGCCTGCGCCCGGGCCTGCTCGGGGGTGCGGGTGAGGAACGTGTGCAATCGCTCATCGACGGCGTCGATCCGTCGAAGCGCGGATTCGAGGATCTCCCGGGCCGAGGCGTCGCCGGTCCGGAGCAATCCCGCCAGCTCGTGGCCCGGAAGGTCGCAGAGCTCGGCCATCCTCAGGCCTCCTCCTCCACGATCCGGGGCACCTTGAACCGCCCGTCCTGGACCTCCGGAGCGCCGGCCAGCGCCTCCTCGTGGGAGAGGCCGGGACGGGGCTCGTCAGGCCGGAACACGTTGGCCCGCGGGACGGGCTGGGCCGTTGGTGGGACGTCCTCGGCCGCGACCTCACGAACGCGCTCGGCGTGCTCCAGGATCACCCCGAGCTGGTGCCGGAACCGCTCGAGCTCCTCGGGCGACAGGGCCAGCCGCGCCAGGCGGGCGACGTGCTCGACATCGATCTCGACCGGCATGTCGGGCGAGCTTACCCCTCGATGGAGGGGAAGCCCGGCCCGACCACGACGCCCACGTCGGCCGCCGTGGCGAGCGCGTCGTACCGGTCCAACGGCAGGGTGGCCGGAAGGTACGACAGCACGGTCTGAGCCTCGGCCGCCGTGTGCGCGCGCCAGAGCACGCTCCCCCTGTCGGTCACCAGGGCGGCCGGGGCGGTCGCCACCGGCAGGACCACGAAGCCCGCCCGCTCCAGGTAGGACACCACGGCGTCGGCCCTCCCGTTCGAGTTCGCGTCGTAGACCTGCACGGTGACGTTGGCCGGAGAGATGGCGGTCCCCGGCGACTCGCGTCCGATGTTCCCCAGCCTTCGCCCGAGGCGAATGCGTTGGAAAAGCAACGATGCGTCCGGCTGGATCAGTTCGACGAAGTCCTCGCCGCCGATGGTCACGGGCGTGGCCGGGACGACCCGGAAGGCCACGCCCCGCTGGCCAAGGTCGGTGAGCTTCCGGGTGAGGTCCTGGAGCGAGTACAGGTTGAGGTTCTTGTCGATGACCAGGTTCTTCTGCACCGCCCGGATCAGGGCCGGGAAATGCAGGATGGCTCCGATCGACAGCGTCTTCTGGATCACCGCCCGGATGAACTGTTGTTGCCTCGCGATCCGGGAGAAGTCCGGGATGATGTCGCCCTGGATGTGACGGGCCCGGACGAAGCCGAGGGCCTGGGCCCCCTTCAGGTTGTAGCAGCCCTTGTGCGGCAGGTTCAGCCCCGAGAGCGGGTCGATCAGTGGGCGGTTGATGCAGATGGGGACCCCACCCAACGCATTGACCAGGTTCTGGAACCCGACGAAGTCCACCTGAACGTAGTGGTCGATCTGCAGGCCCGTCAGCTTCTCGACCACCCTGACCAGGACGTTCGGTCCATCGGTGAACGCCGTGTTGATCTTGTTCTCGCCGTGTCCCGGGATGTCCACCCTCAGGTCCCTGGGGATGGAGAGGACGACGGTCCGGTCGTGGACCGGATCGACGTGCACCACGATGATCGTGTCGGCCCGCTTCCCGGGCGTGTTCGACGTGTTGCCGAACGCCGACGCCTCCTTCGGACTCAGGCCGGCGCGCGAGTCGCTGCCCAGGACGAGGAAGTTGCACACGCCCTGCAGGCACTCCTGGGTCACTTCCACGTTGGGCAGGCAGTTGCCCCTGCAACCTCCCCCCACATCGATCTTCTCGATCGACTTCTCGACGTGATGGATCTCGGTGATCGAAAGGCCCGAGGCCACGGTGAGCGTCACCGCCGTCACGGCCGAGACCAGCAGGAACACCCTCCGGGCCCGCGGATGCCGGCCGGACGGGCGGGGGCCCGGATTCGGAGGATCGCGTGGCAACGACGATGGTTCGGACATTAGGCTTGGCCCGCAAGCCTACAGGGAGGTCCGGGACCGGCATGGGCGAGATCGTGTGGAGTCCATCTGAAGATTCCATCGAGCGAGCCAACGTCACGCGCCTGATGCGGGCGCACGGGATCGGGTCGTACGACGAGCTGGTGAAGCGTTCCCAGGACGACGTCGCCTGGTTCTGGGACGCCGTGGTGCGGGATCTGGGGATCGAGTTCTTCGAGCCCTATCGCCAGGTCCTGGATCTCTCCGCCGGGGTGCCCTGGGCGAGGTGGTTCGTGGGGGGACGGATCAACCTGGCCCACAACTGCGTCGACCGGTGGGCCGAGCGCACGCCCGAGGCCACCGCCGTCCTGTGGGAGGGCGAGGAAGGCTCGGTCCGCAGCATCTCCTACGCCGAGCTCCGGCGCATGGCCGATCGCCTTGCCAACGGCCTGCGCGCGCTGGGCGTGGGAAGGGGCGACACCGTCGGGATCTTCCTGCCGATGGCGCCGGAGACCGTTGCGGCCACGCTCGCGTGCGCGAAGCTCGGTGCCGTCTACCTCCCCATCTTCTCGGGCTACGCTGCCGAGGCCATCGCCACCCGACTGCAGGACGCCGACGCGAAGCTGCTGATCACCGCCGACGGCACGACCCGTCGCGGCAAGGTGGTGCCGATGAAGGAGGAGGCCGATCGCGCCGCCGACCTGTCGCCATCGGTGGAGCACGTCCTGGTCTGGCCGCGGCTCGGCCGGGACGACCTCCCCTGGAACGGAAGGCGCGATCACCGGTGGGCGGACGCGGTGGACGGCGAATCGGATCGGTTCGAGACCGAGTCGCTCGACCCGGAGGATCCGCTGTTCATCGCCTACACCAGCGGCACCACGGGCATGCCCAAGGGGTCGGTCCACGTCCACGGCGGGCTGCTGGTCAAGGTCACCGCCGAGGTGGCCTACCAGACCGACCTGCATCAGGACGAACGCCTGTTCTGGGTGACCGACCTCGGCTGGATCATGGGTCCGTGGGAGATCATCGGGGCCGGCGCCCTGGGCGCCACCGTGGTGCTGTACGACGGCGCGCCGAACAACCCTCCTGGGCGGCTGTGGGACCTGGTGGAGCGCCACCGGGTCAACGCGCTGGGCGTGTCCCCCACCCTGATCCGCGCCCTGATCCCGTACGGCGACCACCACGTTCGCGAGCACGACCTGTCCAGCCTGCGGATCCTCGGTTCGACCGGTGAGCCGTGGAACCCCGATCCGTACCTGTGGCTGCTGAACGTGGT
>JBKPBM010000111.1:0-2918 GCA_046744325.1 Actinomycetota bacterium
GGGTGGACCCTGTGGGCGGCGATCCAGGCCAGGATCTCCTCGATCGACTACGACTTCTGGGGGTGGGCCGAGGAGCGCTGGGCCCGAGCGGTGCAGGGGATGGACTCGCCCGGCTTCGGTCGGCTGCTGCGCGCGGCCGCCACGGACCCCTGAATCCTTCCGAGGGGCGTATGGTGAGAGGACGATGAAGGTGGTGACCACCCCCGAGGCGGTCGACTTCGTCCACCAGCATGGGGGCTCGGTATTCGTGTGGGCGGACGTCACCCGGTGCTGCGCCGGGCCCCTCACCTTCCTGCAGGCCTCCACCGAACCTCCCGGCGACGAGCACCGCTTCCTGAGGCTCCCCGGGGACGAGTTCGACCTGTTCGTGGACCTGGGGGGACGAGCGGGTCCGGAGGAGATCCACCTCGAGGTCGGAGGGTGGCGCCGCAAGCGGGTCCGGGCCTACTGGAACGGCTGCGCCTACGCGCTGGACTGAGGATCCGGCCTACGTCTGAGCCACCGCGTCGACCCACCGGAGCAGATCGCGCTCGGTGAGGATCCCCACCAGGCGTCCGTCCTCGACCACCGGCAGCCGACGGATCTTCCGCTCGACCATCAGCCCGAAGACGAAGACGATCTCGTCGTCCGGGCCGACCGCGGTGACCGGCGAGGACATGACCTCGCCCACCGGCCGGCCGAGCAGATCGGGGTCCTTCAGGATGCGACGGGTGAGGTCGCGCTCGGTGAACACGCCCGTCACCGAGTCTTCCTCGGTGACCACCACGGCCCCGATGTCATGCTCCAGCATGGTCGAGAGGGCCTGGGCCACCGTCGCGCCTGGAGCCACGTGCACGACCGGGGAGCTCATCACCGCCTTGACGTAGTCGCTGCCCTCGGTCATGTCGAACTCCCCCTTGTGGCTGGTCGCTACATTATGAACGGACCGGACCGGCTGCGATCGAGCGAAGTGCGGGGGGACTGCACCGGGATGGACGCGGATGACTCGGCTGCTGTGATTCGCGGCGCTCGTCTGGGGCGCCCCATTGCCGCGCTCTTCGTCGCCGAGGTCGTCTCGACCACCGGGACGGAGATTGCTGCCGTCGCGCTGCCCTGGTTCGTGCTGGTGACCACTGGCTCGCCTGCACGGATGGGTGTCGTGATGGCAGCGGAGTTCGCCGGGATCACGCTCTTCGGCATCCCCGGCGGACGGGCCGCGACCGCACTCGGGCCGCGCCGGACGATGCTGATATCCGACGTCGTCCGCGCTCCCCTCGTGGCGGTCATCCCCGTGTTGCACTGGGCAGGGGTGTTGTCGTTCCCGGTCATCGTCGCGATCGGATTCGCCGTCGGCGCATTCTTCCCCGCGTACCAAGCCTCGCAGCTCCTCGTGCTCACCGGGTTGGTCGGGGAGGACGAGGTCCGGCTGACGCGCGTGGGCGGACTGCTGGGGTCCGTGAACGAGTCGGCGAGCTTCGCGGGGCCTGCGGTCGGTGGGTTCCTGGTTGCGTTGATCGGGCCGGCGGCCACGCTCTTGATCGACGCCGGTTCGTACCTGATTGCGTTTGCGTTGGTGGCGTCGTTTGTCCCGTCGACGGGGCCGACGGATCGGCGAGACGATGAGCGATCGGCCCTCGAGGGGTGGCGGTTCCTCCGAGGTGACCGCTCGCTCTTTCGCACGGTCGTCGGGATCGCTGTCCTCGAGGTCGGATGGACCGCCGTCGTGGCGACGCTCCCGGTGGTCGCACGTCGTCGGTTCCATGCGAGCGCGAGGCTCGCCAGATGGCTGCTTGCCTCCTATGGCGCAGGTTCGGTGGCCGGCGGGCTGATCTCGTCACGTGCGAAGTCCGTGAGCGATCGGATCGGCCCTCTTGCCCTTGCGGCACAGGCACTCGGGACGCTGGTCTTGCTCGGTCGTCTCCCAGCGTGGGGCGTCGGGCTTGCGATCGCCACGATGGGCGTATGCAGCGGCCTCTTCTTCCGCGATTCTTCGCCGCGCTCACGTTGCGGACGCCGGTCCACCTTCGAACCCGCGTGATGGCGTCGGCGGAGACGGCGATGTCTGCGATGGGGCCACTCGGGTTCATCGGGGCCGGGCTGCTGCTCGAGGGCTCAGCTTCGCCCCTGCCCGGTTTCATGCTGGCTGCGGGGGCGACCACCGTCGGCGCAGCCATCGTTGGTGCTGCTCATCTCAGACGATGAGTCGACGCACCAAGAGCAGTCTGGAATGGTGGCCCCGATCGGCCCATCAGGATCTTGCCCTGGCAGACTTCATCGCGTGATCCCCGACACGCGATACGCACGGACGTCCGATGGCACCCACGTGGCGTACCAGATTGCCGGGACGGGGCCGGTGGACGTGGTCTTCGCGCCCGGTTGGTTCTCCAACGTGGAGCTCGCCTGGGAGCACACCGAGATCGGCCTGTTCCTCCGCAGGCTCTCGGCCGAATCGCGCTTGATCCTGTTCGATCGCAGGGGTACGGGCCTCTCGGATCCCATCGCCGAGGCGTCCACCCTCGACTCGATGATGGAGGACGTCGAAGCGGTGATGAACGCCGCCGGGTCCGAGCGAGCCGTCCTCCTCGGCCTCACCTTCACCTGCGCGTCCATGTCCGTCTTCGCGGCGAGCTTCCCCGACCGGACGATCGGCGTGGTGCTGATCCACCCGGCGCCGCGCGTGGCGTGGTCCCCCGACTAACCATGGGGCGAGACCGAGGACTACTACCTCGAGGAGACCCAGCAGATCGCCAAGGGATGGGGCACCGGCGAGTTCGAGCGATGGTTCCTCGAGGAGATCGGCAACCCGCGCGCCGCCGACGCTCGCTACGTCGCTCTCACGGCGCGGTACGTGCGTCACAGCATGAGTCCGGGCAGCTCACTGCTGCATAACACGGTGGCGGCAGACGGATTACCGGCATGTGCTGCCGGCCATTCACGTG
>JBKPBM010000305.1:0-5584 GCA_046744325.1 Actinomycetota bacterium
GCGCGCGCTGGCCCGGCTCGCCGCCGACCTCGCCGACCGCTCGGGCCAGCGCGCGCCCCTGGCATTCGAGATCCATGCCGATCTGCGGTCCGTCCCCGGGCGCCGCACTGGCGTGGTCCTGGCCAACGAGGTGTTCGACAACGTGCCGGTCCATCGCCTGCGCGGGGTCGCCACCGGGTCGGGGCCGTTGGCGGTCGAGTTGCGCGTCGCCTGCGACGAACAGGGCTTCGCGCTGGTCGAGGCGGGCCCCGCGCCATCGCACCTCGCGGACCTGGCACCGCCGCTCGGGCCGGGAGAGGAGGTCGTGGTCGCCCCTGCCGCCCTCGATCTCCTCGACGCCATGGCGAGGATGCTCGACCGGGGCTGCATCCTGGTGATCGACTACGCCGCTCGCACCGAGGCGGGTGAACGCCCGGCCGCCCGGCCCCACGCGTACCGAGCCCATGCCCTGGACCTCGACGTCCTGTCCGATCCGGGGTCGCGGGACATCACCTCGGGCGTGGACTTCGCCGCCCTCACCGGCCACGCGGCTCGTCGCGGGCTGACGGTATGGGGCCCGGTCACCCAGCACGATGCGCTGCTCGCCCTGGGATTCCGGAACCTCGAGCGGCAGGCGCGGCAGCGGCAGGTCGAAGCACTGGATGCCCGGCGTGGGGTCGACGCCCTCCGCGTCTACAACGACCGAACCCGGGCCAACCTGCTGCTCGCGCCCGACGGGTTGGGGGGCTTCCTCTGGGCCATCTTCGGGGTGAACGTGCCTCGCACGGCGGTGCCCCGGGCCATCGGGGGTCCGGCCGCCGAGCGCGCCTGACCGGTGGTGAAGTGCGTTACTTGTCGACGTCGCCGACGACGAAGAACACGCTGCCCAGGATGGCGATCAGGTCTGGGACCAGGGTGCCCGGGAGCAGCGCCGGGATCATCGAGACGTTCGAGAACGAGGCCGTGCGCATCTTCAGACGGTAGGGGTACTCGCCGTCGTCGCCGACCAGGTAGTAGCCCATGAGGCCCAGCGGGTTCTCGGTGCGAAGGTAGATCTCGCCCGTTGGCGGCTTGATCTTCTTGGGCAGCTTGGGCGCGATGTACTGGCCGGCCGGCAGGCGGTCCAGGCACTGCTCGACGATCTTGCACGACTCCCACATCCGCTGGACCAGCACCCACAATCGGTCGTAGCAGTCGCCGTTCAATCCGACCGGCACGTCGAACTCGACCTCGCCGTACTTCTCGTACGGCGCGTCCTTGCGAGGGTCCATGGCCACCCCGCTTCCCTGCAGGACCGGACCCGAGCATCCGTAGGCGTTGGCCACCTCCGGCGGAAGCACGCCCACGCCCTTGGTTCGCACGTGGATGATCTCGTTGCCCATCACCAGGTTCTCGAAGTCGACCAGCTTCTTGCGGACCCACCTCAGGACCTCGAACGCCTCCTTGATGAACCCACGGGGGAGGTCGTCCTTCAGCCCGCCGACCCGGACGTAGGAGTGATGCATCCGCGCGCCGGTGGCCGATTCCATGAGGTCCTGGATCATCTCGCGCTCGCGGAACGCGTAGAACATCGGGGTCATCGCGCCCAGCTCCAGCGGATAGGAACCGGTGAACATCAGGTGGTTCAGCAGCCGATTCCACTCGGCCATCATGGTGCGGATCCACCGAGCCCGCTCGGGAACCTCGATGCCCAGCATGCGCTCCACCGCGATGACCCAGCCGAGCTCGTTGTTGAAGGCGGAGAGCCAGTCGTGCCGGTTCATCAGCACCAAGACCTGGCGGGGATCGCGGTACTCCGACAGCTTCTCGGCGGCCCGGTGCATGTACCCGATCACCGGCTCGGCCGAGACGATCATCTCGCCGTCCAATTCGAGAACGATCCGCAGGACGCCGTGCGTTGAGGGGTGCTGCGGCCCGATGTTGAGGAGCATCTCCTCGGTCTTGAACGGGCCCTCGGTGAGGATGTCGATGCCCCCGCCGCGGAGCATCCACGCATCGCTGGCCGCCGTGAAGGCCGCGCGCTGCCTGGCCTCGATGGTGTCCATCGGCCGAAGGGTACCAGAGCCCGGCTGCTACCCTCGTGGCGATGGCGACCGCGGCTCCGTCACGCAGGCGATCATCCCCGCCCGGGGCCGACGATGGGAAGGATCCGCGAAGCAGGGTTCCCTCCGTCGATGCGTTGCTGCGGTCGGCGCCGGGCGTCAAGGGCGCCACGAAGTTCGGCCGGCAGGTCCTGAAGCACGCCCTCCAACGCACGCTCGACCAGGTCCGGGCGGAGGCCGAACGGGGAGGCCCGGTCCCCGATGAAGCCGTCGTCCTGGCCCGCGCGTTCGGGGCCGCGGCACGCGACTCGTACGGGATCAGCCAGGTGATCAACGCCACCGGGGTGCTGCTGCATACGGGCCTGGGGCGCGCACCCCTTCCCGCAGCGGCCGCCTCGGCCGCCGCCGCGGCCGCCCATGGCTACTCCGACCTCGAGGTGGACCGGGAGACCGGGGCCCGGGGACGACGCACCTCGCGGATCGAATCGCTGCTCATGGCGCTCACCGGCGCCGAAGGAGCCCTCGCCGTGAACAACAACGCGGCGGCGCTGATGCTGGCCCTGGCGGCGCTGGCCCTGGGCAAGGACGTGCTGGTCTCCCGGGGCGAGCTGATCGAGATCGGAGGGGAGTTCCGCCTCCCCGACATCATGTCCGCATCGGGAGCGCGGCTGGTAGAGGTGGGCACGACCAACCGGACCCGGGCGATGGACTACCAGCGCGCGCTGTCCAGACGGACCGGGCTCATCCTGAAGGTCCACCCGAGCAATTACCGCGTGGTCGGATTCGCCAACGCCGTGACCTTGGGAGAGCTCGCCGCGATCGCCGTCGAGGCCAGGGTGCCGCTGCTCTACGACCTTGGCAGCGGGCTCCTCGATCGGTACCCGGAGGTCCCCGAGGACGAACCGGCGGTGACCGAGGCGCTCGACGCCGGGGCCGGGGTGGTCTCGTTCTCCGGAGACAAGCTCCTGGGAGGACCACAGGCCGGCCTCCTCGCCGGGCGGGGCGAGCTGATCGATCGGCTGCGACGCCACCCGATGGCCCGGGCCGTCCGGGTCGACAAGATGACCGTCGCCGCCCTCGAGGCGGTCCTGCGGATGTACGCGACGGGACGGCGGGGCGAGATCCCAATCTGGCAGATGCTCAACGCGAAGCAGAGCGTCGTCCAGGCCCGAGCTCGGGCGATCGCGGCCTGCTTCCGAGGGGCGAGCGTCCGGCCCAGCGTCGCCTCCGTGGGGGGTGGCTCGCTGCCGGGGCACTCGATCCCCTCCGCCGAGCTCCTGTTTCCGTCGAAGGCTCCGAACCGGGTCGCCGCGCGGCTCCGTCTCGGCCGGCCACCGGTGTTCTGCCGGGTGGACAACGGAGCGCTGCTGTTCGACCTTCGAACCGTCGCTCCGGAGTCCGACGACCGGCTGATCCGGGCGATCCGCTACGCCCTCGGACAGGACTGATCAGGGGCCGGAGAGGCGGGAGCGATGCGGGGGTCGGACCCAGAGGCCGCCTCTCCGGCCCCTGCGCTCCGGGTGGTGGCCACCGCCGGCCACGTCGACCACGGGAAGTCCGCCCTGATCCTGCGGCTCACCGGCATGGACCCCGATCGCCTGGCGGAGGAGAAGCGACGCGGGCTCACCATCGACCTGGGGTTCGCCTGGGCCACCCTGCCCTCAGGCAGGGAGATCGGGTTCGTCGACGTGCCCGGGCATGAGCGGTTCGTCCGCAACATGCTGGCGGGGGTGGGCCCCGTGCGCCTGGTGCTCTTCGTCGTGGCCGCCGACGAGGGGTGGAAGCCTCAGTCCGAGGAGCACCTGGCGATCGTCGACGTCCTGGGGATCCAAGGCGGGGTGGTCGCCCTCACGAAGTCCGACCTCGTGGCCGCCGATCAGCTCTCCACTCGGATCGAAGAGGTCCGCGGCAAGCTGGCCGGCACCGGATTGGCAGGGGCCCGCATCCTTCCCTGCTCGTCGGTCACCGGCGACGGGCTGGAGGACCTGCGCGCGGCGCTCGACGCCATGCTTGGTGCCGCTTCCCCTCCAGAGTCCGGGGGGAGGCCCCGACAGTTCATCGATCGGGTCTTCTCCATACGGGGGGCGGGGACCGTCGTGACCGGCACCCTCACCGGGGGATCGCTGTCGGTCGGCGACGAGGCCGAGGTCCTCCCCGCCGGCCACCGGGCTCGCATCCGCGGGCTGCAGACGCACAAGCACGCGCTGCAACGGGCGGACCCCGTCTCGCGGGTGGCGATCAACCTAGCCGGCACGACCAAGGAGGAGATCGAACGCGGCGACGTCCTGACGGTCCCCGGCCAGTGGCGTGCGACGAGAGTGGTGGAGGTTCGGCTCCGACCGGTGCGCGGTCTGGACCATTCCCTGACCCCCCGTGGCGCCTACAAGCTGTATGCCGGCTCGGCCGAGCGGGAGGCGCGACTTCGTCTCTACGGGAGCGGCGAGCTCGGGCCGGGGCAGGAGTCGTTCGCCCGCCTCACGCTGTCCAGGCCCGTCGTGCTGGCCGTCGGAGATGGGTTCGTCCTGCGGGAGGCCGGCCGCCAGCAGACGGGGGCCGGCGGAGTGGTCCTGGACTGCGAGCCGCCGGCTCGGCCGGGCCCCGAGACCGACGCCAGGCTCGCGGCCCGATCGTCTGCCGGACGGGCCGACCTGGCCCGCCTGCTGGTCGAGGAACACGGCGCGGTGCGGGCCCGAGAGATCCCCATCCTCCCCGGCGCGCGGGTGAAGGACGCGGTCGAGCGGGGCGGCGTGGAGGTCGACGGGTGGGTCGTCGACCCCGAGGCCCTCGAGAAGGCTGCCGAGCGCATCACCGGGTGGCTTCGCCAGCACCACTCACGCCATCCGCTCAGGCCCGGACTCGAGCTGGCCGAGTCTCGCGAGGTCCTCATGGGCGGCCCACCCCGGCCGGGCGACCCCGGCGTGGCAGATGCGCTCCTCGGACACCTCATCGCCACCGGCCGGCTTGGCCGCGAGGGCACCGCGGTGCGGCTCCCCGAGCACCGGCCATCCACGGAGGGTCGTGAGGACGCCGATCGTCTGGTGGCCGCCGTCAGGGAGAGGGAGCCCTCTCCCCCTACGGTGCGGGAGCTGGAGGCAGGAGGGTTCGACTCGGAGCTGATCCGGGCGACCTGCTCGGAGGGGCGGCTGGTGCGGGTCTCCGCCGAGCTCGTGATCACGCCCGGGCTCCTGGCCCAGGCGGAGCGGGTCCTTCGGGAACTGGCGTCGGAGAGTATGGCGGGGATCACGGTGTCGACCTTCCGCGAGCGCCTCGGGACCAGCAGGAAGTACGCCCTGCCCATCCTGGAGCTGTTCGACGCGCGAGGGGTGACCCGGCGCCAGGGGGACGTTCGGATCCTGCGCGGGGCCGGGACCTAGGAGTTCACCCCTCAGGGGCCGGGCTCGTTCTCGGCCATCACCTCGACCTCGACCGGAACCCCGAGCGGAAGGTCCGGGGCCCCCACCGAGACGCGTGCGTGCCGGCCAGCCTCTCCGAAGACCTCGACGAACAGGTCGCTGGCCCCGTTGGCCACCTTCGGATGGTCGGTGAACCCCGGCGCCGAGGCC
>JBKPBM010000155.1:0-3741 GCA_046744325.1 Actinomycetota bacterium
CGTGAAGGTGTGGCGGAAGGTGGATTCGTATGACCCGTCCCGCGGGTCCCTCGACACGTGGGTCCTGCTGGTGGCCCGAAGCCTGGCCATCGACCTGATCCGCCGCAAGGTGCTGGAGTCGAAGCTCATGGCCGCGCAGGACGACCCGGGGGAAGCTTCCTCCGGGCCCGGCCCCGAGGACTACGCCGAGACCAGGGACCTGGCCGACCGGGCCAGACAGGCGATGGTCTCCCTGACCCCGGGCCAACGCGCCGCGCTGGAGCTCGCCTACTTCCAGGGCAAGACCAGCGCCGAGGTGGCCGAGCTCGAAGGCATCCCCGTCGGGACCGCCAAGACACGAATCCGAACCGCCCTCGTCCGGCTCCGAGAGGCGCTGGAGGTGGGACATGGACTGTGAGGTCGTTCGCGAGTTGATGCCCGACTATGCGTTGGGGACGCTGTCCGAGGTGGAGACGGCGGCCGTTCGCCGGCACCTCCGCGGCTGCGCCGCGTGCCGGGCCGACGCGGCGAAGCTCGACGAGGGCATCGCGCTGTTCTCGGCCGTGGCCCACGCGGCCGAACCCCCGCCCGAGCTCAAGGGCCGGGTCATGTCGGTCCTGGCCGAGGAGTGGGCCGAGGCGCCCGCTCAGAAGGTCCGGCGTGGGGGCCTGTTCCGCGGTTGGCCGGCCATCGCCGCCGCGGTGGTGATCCTGGCCGGCGCCCTGACGTGGGGCGGCGTGGCCCAATCCAGCGCCAGCCGGAACGGCTCGGACGCTACGAGCTACCGGCACTTCCTGGCCGCCCTCGGCGGCAAGGACGTCCGGGTCGGCTCGCTTGTCTCGGCGAGGCCCTCAGTGGCTCTCGAGGGGTCTGCGATCCTGTACGACTCCGACCGGGGCCAGAGCTGGGCCCTGGTCCTGCTCCGCGCCCCCGGGTTGAACCAGCAGCTGACCGTGACGATCGTCGGATCGGATGGCCGCACCATCCGGCTCCCGTTCCCGATCAAGCTCGACGGGGACGGGGACGGCTCGGGGTGGCTGGTCACGGGCGTGGACATGAGCTCCTACAACCGGGTCCGGCTGACCGCGCCGGACGGCTCCCTGATCGCCACCGCGACCCTGGTCGGCCACGCCAAGGTGACCGGCTGAGGCCGGCCGCCGCCAGCATCACCAGGCCCGTCGGTATACGGAGCCGCCGCCAATCGGAGCCGGGGCGGGCATCCGCGTCCGATGGCCGGGCCGCCCGAAGGATCGGCTCAGGAATCGTGGGCCGTTCCGGGTCCGGCCATGGCCGCCTGCAGCGTGTCCCACGCCAGGACCGCGCACTTTATCCGGACGGGGTACTTGACCACGCCCTTGAGCGCGACCAGGTCGCCCAGGGCGTCCTCGTCGGGAGCCTCGCCGCCCTCCATCATCCCCCGGAACTCCGCCGCCATCCGTCCCGCCTCTGCCAGGCTCTTGCCGGCGACCGCTTCGGTCATCATCGACGCGCTGGCCTGGCTGATCGAGCAGCCGGAGCCCTCGAAGGCGACCGTCTCGACCTGATCCCCTGAGACGTGCGCGTGGACGGTGATCTCATCGCCGCACAGCGGATTGTTCTTCGAGCACGAGAGCTCGGCCCCCGGCAGGCCCCGCTTGTTCCGGGGGTTCTTGTAGTGGTCGAGGATGACCTCCTTGTACAGCTCCTCAAGCGCCAAAGATCGCCTCCGCCTTGTGAAGCGCCTCGATCAGCGCGTCCACCTCGTCCGGTCGGTTGTAAATGTAGAACGACGCGCGGGTCGTCGCCGGGACCCCGAGAACCCGCATCAGCGGCTGGGCGCAGTGATGGCCCGGCCGGACGCACACGCCTTCGGTATCGAGGACCTGCGCCAGGTCGTGCGGGTGGATGTCCCGGAACCAGTACGACACCGCCCCGCCGCGCTGCTCCACATCCCGAGGCCCGAACACGGTGGCCCCGATCTCGGTGAGGCGCTGGATCGCGTACGCGGTGATCTCCCTCTCGTGCTCCCTGACGGCGTCCATGCCGATCGTCTCCAGGTAGTCGACGGCGGCCGCCAGCCCGACCTCCTCGGCGATGTTCATGGTCCCGGCCTCGAACTTCCACGGTGGGTCCTTGAACGTGGAGTGGTCCAGGTAGACCTCGCTGATCATCTCGCCGCCGCCCAGGAAGGGGTCCATCCGCTCCAGGAGCTCGCGCTTGCCGTAGAGGCCGCCGGACGCCGTGGGCCCGAGCATCTTGTGGCCGGAGATGGTGAGGAAGTCGACGTCCAGGGCCTGCACGTCCACGGGCGCATGGGGAACCATCTGCGCCCCGTCGACCACGATGACGGCGCCAACGGCGTGGGCGGCGTCGGCCAGCCGCCGCACTGGAGGCTGGGTACCGAGCACGTTCGACATCCCGGTGACGGCCAGGATCCTGGTCCGTTCGGTCAGCAGCGATTCGAGGCGGGAGAGGTCGAGCGTCCCGTCTTCCGCCAGTGGGATCGATCGCAGCCTCGCCCCCGTTGCCTGGGCGGCGAACTGCCAGGGCACCAGGTTCGAATGGTGCTCGAGGTCGGTGACCAGGATCTCGTCGCCCTCTCGCAGCACCTTCCGGGCGTGGCCGTGCGCCACCAGGTTGACCGATTCCGTGGTTCCCCGGTTGAACACCACGCAGCCCGGCTCCGGCGCGCCGATGAACCGGGCCAGCTTCGCCCGCGCCCCCTCGAACGCCGCGGTGGCCTCCTCGGCCAGCGCGTAGACGGCGCGGTAGAGGTTCGCGTTGTGTTGCTCGTAGAACTCGGTGAGCGTGTCGATGACCCGCCGGGGCTTCTGGCTGGTGTTCGAGCTGTCCAGGTAGACCAGGGGCTTGCCGTGGACGGTTCGCTCCAGGATGGGGAAGTCCTTGCGGATGCGCTCGACGTCCAGCGACGCCGGCCGGTCGTGCAGGACCCTGGCCACCTCGCCCCCCAGCCTAGTCCAGGCCCAGGTCCCGCCGCAGTCCCTCGTAGCCCTTCTGTTCGAGCTCGTGGGCCAGCTCGGGCCCGCCGGACAGCACGATCCGCCCGTCCATCATCACGTGGACGCGGTCCGGGGTGATGTAGTTGAGGATGCGCTGGTAGTGGGTGATCAGCAGCACCCCGAGCGTCGGCCCGATCAGCTGCTGGACCCCGGTGGCCACCGCCTTCAGCGAGTCGATGTCCAATCCCGAGTCGGTCTCGTCCAGGATGGCGATGTCGGGCTCCAGGACGGCGAGCTGAAGGATCTCGTTCTTCTTCTTCTCCCCGCCGGAGAACCCTTGGTTCACGTACCTCGCCACCATCGAGTCCTCCACCCCCAGCACGCCCATCTTCTCCTTCAGGCGCTTGCGGAAGGCCAGAGCGGACACCTTCTCGCCCTTGACCGCGGTGTAGGCGCTGCGCAGGAAGTTCACCACGCTCACCCCGGGGATCTCCGTGGGGTACTGGAAGGCCAGGAACAGGCCGAGCTGGGCCCGCTGGTCGGGCCTGAGCTTGGTGATGTCCTGGCCCTTGAACCGTATCTCTCCTTCGGTGATCCGATAGGTCAGTCGGCCCATGATCACGTTGGCGAGGGTCGACTTGCCCGACCCGTTGGGGCCCATGATCGCGTGGACCTCGCCCTGGGGAACCACCAGGTCGATGCCCTTGAGGATCTCCTTGCCCTCCACCTCGGCCTTCAGGCCTCGAACCTCGAGCGTGGCGGGGGTGGTCCCCGCCCGTTCCATCGTCTTCGCCGTCTGCGCCACCTCGCTACCCCTCCACCT
>JBKPBM010000249.1:0-11618 GCA_046744325.1 Actinomycetota bacterium
CGATCCGCGCCGCCGGCATCCAGAAGAACAGCGACAGCAGCAGCACGATCCCCTTGACGCCCTGGAAGATCGAGACGCGCGACCCGATGATCAGGATCACCAGGAACGGGATGGACAGGAACAGGTCGGTGACGCGCATCAGCAGGTTGTCCAGCCAGCTCCCGTAGAACCCGGCCATGGCCCCCACGAAGGCTCCCACCACACCGGCCGACAGGGCCACGGTCAGTCCCACCATCAGCGAGATCCGCCCGCCGTACAGCACCCGGGCGAACTGGTCCCGGCCCAGGTTGTCGGTGCCGAACCAGTGTTGCCCGCTGGGGCCGGCCAGTGCGTGGAGCGAGTCCTGCTGGGTGGAGCTGTACTTGGCGATCACGCCGGCGCCGATGCACGCCAGGGCCAGGAGGAGCAGGATCACCGCGCTGCCGATGGCCATCTTGTGGGCCCGGAACCGGCGCCACGCCAGCTGCCGGGTGGTGAGGACGGCTGCCTCACTGCCTGCGGCCGGTCCTTCGGGGCCCTCGCCGTCCCCCCGGGTGAGCGTGTCCTCCTCGAGCGGGAGGGGCTGGGTGGCTGCGGGCATCCGCTCGAAGTCCTCGACTCGCTCCTTCTCACGCATAGCGGATCCTCGGGTCCAGGACGGCGTACATGATGTCCGCCACCAGGTTGAAGATGATCACGAACACCACGGTGATCATCAGCCACGGTAAGACCTGGAAGTAGTCGCCGTTGCTCATGGCCGTGATGAAGAACTTCCCCATCCCTGGGTACTGGAAGATCTGCTCGGTGATGATCAGGCCGCCGGCGATGGCCCCGACGTCAAGAGCCACCTGGGTGGTCAGCGGGATCAGGGCGTTGCGCATGGCGTGGCGGACGATCACCCGGCGCTCGCGCAGGCCCTTCGCCCGGGCGGTCCGCAGGTAGTCCGAATGCAGCACCTCCAGCATCGAGGCGCGCATGTACCGGCTGTACACCGCGATGATCTGCACCGACAGGACGATCGCGGGAAGGGCCAGATGTCGAAGACGATCGACCAGATGGAAGCCGACGGTGCCCGGAGAGGACAGGCCCGCGATATAGAAGATCGGCTTCCCCAGGTGGAACCACTTGGTCAGGTATAAGCCGAAGAAGATCTGCAGCATGAGGGCGAACCAGAAGTTCGGGATGGACAGCCCGAAGAAGGCTCCGCCCGTGGCGAGGTTGTCGAAGAACGAGTACTGCTTGATGGCCGAGTAGACGCCGATGCCGACGCCGATGATCAGCGACAGGGCGACCCCGACCAGCCCCAGGACGGCGCTGTTGACCAGGGCCTCCCGGATGTCCTGGGACACCGAGACATTCGTGATCAGCGAAACGCCCCAGTTGCCGCGGACGAAGTTCTTCAGCCACTTGATGTATTGCTCGTACCCGCTCTGGTCGAGCCCGAGGTCGTGGCTGAGGCGGGCACGGTCTGCGGCGCTGATGCGGGGATTGGCCACGAGGGCGCGGACCGGGTTCGCCGTCACATGCACCACCGCGAAGACGATCACGCTCGCAATGAGCAGGACGGGAATGGAGAAGATGAGCCTGCGAATGATGTACCGAAACATGTCGCCTCCCGCTGCCCGGTCCGCCGGCTGCCGGCCATTATAGGCCGGAAGGCGTTCCGGCGGGGGGCTGGCCCCCCGCCGGAACGCTTCCGTCCAGTTGTCAGGACGAACCGAAGCTCGCCCCGTCTAGCACTTGATGCAATACCACTGGTCGAAGTTGAACGCCCCACCGTAGATGGTTGAGTTCCACTGGCCAATGGGCCCAGCAAGCACGTCGCTCCGGTACACCGTGAGCTGCGGCAGCTGGTAGAGCGGGAGCGCGATGACGTCCTGGGCTTCCAGCGCGTAGATCTGCTGGAGCTCCTGCAAACGGGCGTTCTGGTCGAGCTCCTCGTCGCTCTTCTTCGCCAGGTCCGATGCCTGCGTGTTGTTCCACCGCAGCGTGTTGCCGCCGGCGTAGGAGTTCGCAGCAGACGGGATCTGGTTGACGTCCACGCTGGACGTGATGCTCGGGTCGAGCACGCCGCCCTGCGCGTAGTCCGCCATCTGGTAGTCACCCTTCGGCAGCTTGTTGGAGAACAGGTCCGTGGCCTCGTAGTTCTTGACCACGAACTTGATCCCCGCGGCCTTCGCCTTGGGGAGCTCCAACGCGTGGGTGGACTCGCGGCGGGTGTTCCCGGCCACCGTGGACCACACGACGGTCAGGTCCTTGCCGCCCTTCTGGCAGTACCCGCCCGAGGCGACCTTGCTGCAGTCGTACCCGTCCGAGGTGAGGATCTGCATGGCCTGCTGTGGGTTGTAGGTGAACTTGGAGAACGGTGCCCCCGCATCACCTTCGCACCACGGCCCGATCCCCGGGAACGAGTAGAACCCGCAGTTCAGCACCGCCGCGTTGGGGTTGTTGATCTTGATGATCGAATCGATGATCGCCTGTCTGTCGATCGCGTAGCCGATGGCTTCTCGGACCTTGGCGTCGTTCAGCGGGGCCGCCGCCTCGTTGAACCACAGGGCCTCGTAGTAGATGCCGTTCCCCGCGGTCACCTTCGCGTTCGGCTGTGATGCGACCTGTTTCTGGATGCTCACGTTCGAGGGCTGCGGGAAGATCGCCGAGACCTCGCCAGAGAGCAGCGAGTTGATCTCCGTCGGCTGGTCCTCGCGCGGCACCCAGGTCACCTGGTCCAGGTAGGGCTGGTGGTCCCAGTACTTGTCGTTGCGCACCAGCACGGCCTGGTTCTTGCTCCACGACTGCAGCTTCCAGGGGCCTCCCGCGAACGGGATGTCCTTGTTCATCTCCTTGGACAGGTCGACCTTCGCCTGGTTGGCCTCGGAGGGGAACGCCGCCTTCTCGAGCACGACGCCGAACGCGCCTCCGAACAGGTCCATCCAGTCCACGAAGACGGTCTTGAACTTGATCACCGCAGTCGCCGGGTCGCTGGTGTCGATCGAGTCGATCGACGAGTACCCGGTCGTGCTCACCGTCCCCTTCGTGTTGAGGACCGCGTTGTTGGTGAAGTCGAAGTCCGCCGAGGTGATCGGCGAGCCATCGGCCCACACGGCCTTCGGGTTGATGTGGAACGTGACCGTGAAGGGGTTCTGGGTGATGCCCCCGTTGTCCAGCGATGGGGCCTCGGTCAGCAGCGGTGAGGCGACAGCCTGCCCCTGGAGGTTCCAGATCATCGCCCTGGGGAAGACGTAATAGGCGACGGAGTAGTAGTACCAGGAGGCGAACGAGCACGACGTGATCGGGTTCAGGCACTGGGGCCACTGCTCCGCGCCAAAGACCACGCTCCCACCTTGTGGGGGAGCCGAGCTCGCCGGTGTCGTCGGTGTCGGTGCTCCGGTGTTGTTTGCTGCCGGAGCCGGCGTTTTCTTGCTGCAGGCCGCGCCTACCATGCTCACCACCGCCGCCAGGGCGATGATGCGCACTGCAACCTTCAACTTCATACGCTTCCCTCCCTTCTCGCGCGCCCCCCGTGGGGCAGCCCGCGAAAGCCTACAAATGCGCCGCCCAGAGTGCAATGACGGCTCAACCCGGTATACGTCAGGTCCCTGCAGGCGGGATTGGGCGGGTATTCGTCGCCAGGGACCCTGTCCGAGGGGTCAGGCTCGCATCAGGTCGACCAGCCGGGGGACGATCTCGACGCCGTCGAGGACGCCCAGCGAGCCGTCCGCCGCCGCGTGCTCCCCGAACGACCCCGTCCGGTCAGAACCGACCCCGGGTCCGCACACCAGCAGCGGGACCGGCTCGGCCGTGTGGGCCTTGCGCATGCAGGAGGTGGCGTGGTCGGCGGTCACCGCGACGAGCACCCGGCTCTGGTCGATCCGGGGCAGGACCTCGCCGAAGAAGGCAGCGTCGATGTCCTCGATCACCAGACGCTTGTCCTCGGCGCGGCCGTCGTGGGCCGGGACGTCGGGCCCCTTGATGTGCACGTACAGGGCGTCGTACCCGCCCAGCGCCTCGGCAGCAAGCTCGGCCCAGGCGGCGTACTGCTCGCGGCGGGCCATGCCCGTCGGGGCGTCCACGGGAGCCATCTGCAGCACCAGGGCGATCCCGCGCTCCACCGGCATCTCCACGAAGCACCCCCACGAGGGCCCGAAGCGCTCCCGGATCGGGGTCAGCCGGGGCACGTGGTCGCCGCCGTCCCTGGTCAGGATGAGGTTCGCCGGCAGCCGGCCCTCCCCCAGCCGCCTGCGGTTGACCGGGGATGCCTCCAGGATCCGCGCCGCCCCCTCCACGAACGCGTTGGTGAGCTCGGCCGCCCGCGCCGCCTCCTCAGAATCGTCCAGAGGCCTGGCCTCGGCCACCCGGTTCTCGAACCGCTCGAGGGCCACCCCCAGGCTCCCCTCCTTCGCGTAGGCGGGGTCCGTGTTGGTCACGCTGGCCGACAGGGGCCCGCCGGGTGAACGGATCACCACCGCCCCCCGGTGCTCGACGGTGGCCAGGAGCTCGGCCGTAGCGCCCCCGGGGAGCCGCAGCCCGGCGTTCACCTCCTCCGCCAGCGCCCGGGCATCCTCGCTGGGGAGGTCCCGGCCGACGCGCCGGTCGGCGATCTCGCCGTCCTCCGCGGTGGCGAAGTTGACCCGGAAGGCCAGGTCGCCGTCCTCGAACGCCATCCCCGCGCCCAGGGCCTCCAGCACCCCACGGCCGGGATGGTCCTGGCGCGGGTCGTAGCCCAGGATGGCGAACACGGCGATGTCGGACTCGGGGGCCACGTCCCGCCCGACGGTGTGGACCAGCCCCGTCCGGCCCTCGGCGGCCAGCCGGTCGAGGAACGGGGTGTGGGCGGCCTCCAGCGGGGTCTGGCCGCCCAGCTCCGGTATCGGGTCGTCCCCGAGGCCGTCCAGGCACACGTAGAGGAGCTGCTTCACCGGTACTTCACGATCAGGGCGAACTCCTCCGGATCGAGGCTGGCGCCACCCACCAGCGCCCCGTCGACCTCGGGGTGGGCCATGAACTCTCGGATGTTCCCGGCCTTCACGCTCCCGCCGTACTGGACGCGAACCGTCGACCCGGCCTGCGTGCCGAACAGCGACTCGACGGTGCGACGGACCAGGCCGATCACCTCACCGGCGTCCGCGGGCTCCGCATTCCGGCCGGTCCCGATGGCCCAGATCGGCTCGTAGGCGATGACCAGCGATGCGGCCGGACCCGCGCCCAACCCCCCCAGCGCGGCCCGAACCTGCCCCACCACCTTGTCCTCGGTCCGGCCGGCGTCGCGCTCCTCCAGCGTCTCCCCCACGCACAGGATCGGCACCATGCCGTGGTCGAACACCGCCCGGACCTTCTTCGAGACCATCGCGTCCGTCTCCCCGAAGTGCTGCCGGCGCTCCGAGTGGCCCACGATGACGTAGGAGCACTTCAGGGCGGCCAGCATGAGTGGGGAGACCTCGCCGGTGAAGGCGCCCTTGTCCTCCCAGTGCACGTTCTGCGCCCCCAGCCCGAAGTTCAGCCGGTCGGCATCGATGAGCGTCTGGATCGGCCGCAGGGCCGTGAACGGCGGGCAGACCACCACCTCCACCCGCTCGGCGTCGTCGCGATCCAGCAGGTAGGAGAGCTTCTGGACCGCCTGGATCGCCTCCAGGTGGGTCTTGTGCATCTTCCAGTTCGCGGCGATGATCGGCCGCCGGACCGGCTCGGCGCTCACCCGTCACCCTCCATCAGCACCCGGATGCCCGGCAGGTCGCGTCCCTCCAGGAACTCCAGCGAGGCCCCGCCGCCGGTCGACACGTGGTCGATCCCGTCCAGCAGGTCGAACTTCCGCAGGGCGGCCAGGCTGTCTCCCCCGCCCACGACCGAGTATCCCGGCGCCGCCGCCACCGCCCGAGCCACGCCGCGGGTCCCGGCCGAGAAGGGCTCCAGCTCGAACACGCCCATCGGGCCGTTCCACAGGATGGTGGCGGCCTCGGCGATGGTCCGGGTGAACTCCTCGACCGTGCGGGGACCGATGTCCAGCCCCATCATGTCGCGGGGGATCTGCGCGGCGCCGACCGTTTGCCTTCGGGCCTCCGCGGACGCCTCCGGCGCCGCCACCACGTCCTCGGGCAGCTGGATGACCACGCCCCGCTCCTCAGCGGCCTTGACCGCGCCGGCGACGGCGTCGAAGCGGTCGGGCTCGACCATGGACCTCCCGACCTCCCCACCCGCGGCCGCCAGGAACGAGAAGGCCATGGCCCCCCCGATCAGCAGGGCGTCGACCCGGTCGACCAGGGCCTCCACGGTGGCCAGCTTGTCGGAGACCTTCGCCCCGCCCAGGACGGCCACGTAGGGGCGCTCCGCCCCATCCCGGAGACGGGACAGCACCTCCACCTCCTTCTGCATCAGGCGTCCGGCGGCCGAGGGGAGGCGCTCGGCCACCCCCACCACCGAGGCGTGGGCCCGGTGGGCCGCCCCGAAGGCATCGTCCACGTACAGGTCGGCCAGGCCCGCGAGGGCCTCGGCGAGCGCCGGATCGTTGCGTTCCTCGCCCGGGTCGAACCGCAGGTTCTCCAGCAGGACCACCGAGCCGGGGCTCATCGCGGAGACGGCCTCCAGGACGCCGGGGCCGGTCACCTCGTCGAGCTTGCGAACGTCCCGGGCCAGGACCTCCCGGAGCCGAGCGGCCACGGGATCGAGCCGGTACCGGTCGACCACCTGGCCCTTGGGCCGGCCGAGGTGGGAGCAGAGCAGCAGATCGGCGCCTTTCCCCACCAGCTCGTTCAGGGTGGGACCGGTGGCCCGGATGCGCAGGTCGTCGGTGACCCGGTCACCGTCGAGGGGGACGTTGAAGTCGCACCGGACCAGGACCCGCCGGCCCCGGACGTCGCCGAGGTCCTCGAGGGTTCGGAGCCGTGCCGTGCCCAAGCGCTACAGCCCGGCGGCGACCAGGTTGACCAGGTCGACCAGGCGGTTCGAGTAGCCCCACTCGTTGTCGTACCAGCCCACCACCTTGACCAGGTTGCCGATGGCCATGGTGGAGAGGGAATCGAAGGTGCACGACGCGGGCGAGCCCACGATGTCCGAGGAGACGATGGGGTCCTCCGTGTAGTACAGGCGGCCGGCGAGCGGCCCCTCATCGGCGGCCGCCTTGAACGCCGCGTTGACCTCCTGGGCCGTGGCCTCGCGCTCCACGACGCACACCAGGTCGGTCACCGAGCCGTCGGGCACCGGCACCCGCAGGGCGAACCCGTCCAGCTTGCCCTTGAGCTCGGGGATGGCCAGGGAGGTGGCCTTCGCCGCGCCCGTGGACGATGGGACGATGTTGATCGCCGCGGCACGGGCGCGGCGAAGGTCCTTGTGCGGCAGGTCCAGGAGGTTCTGGTCGTTCGTATAGGCGTGCACGGTGGTCATGAACCCCCGCTCGATCCCGAAGGAGTCGCGAAGCACCTTGGCCATCGGGACCACGCAGTTCGTGGTGCACGAGGCGTTGGAGATCACGTTGTGGGTGGCGGGGTCGTACCGGTCGTCGTTGACCCCGATCACGATGGTGATGTCTTCCCCCTTCGCCGGCGCGCTGATGATGACCTTCTGGGCGCCTGCCTCGATGTGCTTCTCGGCCTTCTCCCGCGCCGTGAACAGCCCCGTGGATTCGAGCACGATCTCCGCTCCCAGCTCCTTCCACGGCAGATCGGCCGGGTCGCGTTCGGCCAGGACCTTCAGCGCGTGGCCGTCGACCACCAGGCCGTCGTCATCGAAAGAGACCTCGCCGTCGAATCGGCCCAGCACCGAGTCGTACTTCAGGAGGTGGGCCAGCGTCTTGGGGTCGGTGATGTCGTTGACCGCGACGATGTCGAAGTCCGCGCCGGCCTTTCGGGCCGCCCGAAGGAAGTTCCTGCCGATCCTCCCGAACCCGTTGATGCCGATCTTGACCGCCATGCCATCCTCCCCAAGTCGCACGCGAACGCCGCGGCCTGTTCGTCCGCGGCCTGCACCAATCCTAGTACCCGGGCCCCGTCAGGCCGACGCAGGATCCTCGCTGCTGGCCGGGGATGCGCTCCGGCGGGGGATCCGAGAGGGCATGCCCGGGTGGGCGGTGGGCGGCTCGCTCCGGTCCAGGTCCCGATGGTCCAGGGCCACCGGGTGCCCGCGCTTGCGGAAGTAGTCGGCCAGCTCGTCGGCCACCACCACCGACCGGTGCCGCCCCCCCGTGCACCCGACCGCCACGGTCAGGTACGCCTTCCCCTCCGCCACGTAACCGGGGACGATCGCGTCGAGCAGCGCCCGGAGCCTCCGCATGAACTCGCCGTAGGGGCGCTGCCCGGTGACGTAGGAGCGCACCTCGGCGTCGGTTCCCGGCAGCGGCCGAAGGCGCGGGATCCAGTGGGGGTTGGGCAGGAACCGGACGTCGAGGACCAGGTCGGCGTCTCGGGGAAGCCCGTACTTGTACCCGAAGGACACCAGCGACACCTGCACGCCGCTCTCGGCCGGGCTCCGGGCGAACGTCTCCCGGATCCGGTCGCGCAGGTCGTGGGGCGACATCCCCGATGTGTCCACGATGAGGTCGGCGTCCTCCTTGAGCGACTGCATCATCAGCCGCTCCTTCCGGATGCCCTCCACCACCCGGTCGGCGGGGGCCAGCGGGTGGCGTCGCCTGGTCGTCTCGAACCGGTTGACCAGATCGTCGTCGGAGGCCTCCAGGAACACGATCCGGTACGGGACCTTCAGCTCCCGCAGGTCCTGGAGCCCCTGGGAGAGCTCGCCGAAGAACACCCCTCCACGGACGTCGGCCACGATGGCCACCCGGGCCGGGCTCCCCGAGGCCGCCGCCAGCTCGGCCATCTTGCCGATGAGAGCGGGAGGGAGGTTGTCCACCACGAAGTAGCCGAGGTCCTCGAAGCACTTGGCCGCCTCGGACCGGCCGGCCCCGGACAGGCCCGTGATGATGGTGAAGTCGATGGCCCGGGAGGAGGCCTCGCCGGGCCGCTTGCCCCGGGCAGGGCGGGCCGGCGCCGGTGGGCCGTCGCCCTCGGGTCCAGCCGCGGGCGACGATGTGCCGATCCGCGGGGAGGGGACCCTGGGTGGCGACGGGCGCAAGCGCCGCGAGGGGTGGGCCGGGGTGCCCATCAGCCGACCCTCCGTTCCGCGCCGACCGGTTCCAACGTGTGCAGCCACTCGTAGATCGTTCGGGCCAGCCCGGGACCGACCCAGGGCGTGGCCGCGATCTCCTCCGGGGACGCCGTCCGGAGTCGGGCCAGCGACCCGAACCGCTTGAGCAGCGCCTTCTTCCGGGTGGCGCCGACGCCGGGGATGTCGTCCAGCGGGGAGCGCAGCGCCCGCTTGGCGCGCTTGGCCCGATGGTAGGTGATGGCGAATCGGTGGGCCTCGTCCCGGATGTGCTGGAGGAGGAACAGCGACTCGGAGCCACGCGGGATGGCCAGGGGCTCGGGCTGGCCGGGGAGGTAGACCTCCTCCAGGCGCTTGGCCAACCCCACCGCCGGGATGTCCAGCCCGACATCGGCCAGCACCTTCTCCGCTACCGACAGCTGCCCCCGCCCACCGTCCACCACGATCAGGGAGGGCGGGTAGGCAAAGCGCTTCGGCCGCCGGACGGCACCCGCCTCGGCCACCGGCTGAGCGGGTTGCCGGTCGGTGAGACGGGCCAGGCGGCGGCGGAGCACTTCCTCCATGCTTGCGAAATCGTCCTGTCCGGGGACGCCCTTGATCTCGAACTTCCGGTAGTCGCTGCGCTTGGGGAGTCCGTCCTCGAACACGACCATCGACCCCACCGTGTCCGTGGGCCCCAGGTTGGAGATGTCGTAGCACTCGATGCGCAGGGGGGCTACCGGGAGGCCCAGCGCGTCGCCCAGCTCGGTCAGCGCCCGCGACCGGGCGGCGAAGTCCGTGGCCCGTTTCAGCTTGTGCCGGACGAACGATTCCTTCGCGTTCTGGTTGACCACCTGCAGCAGCCGCCGGCCGTCGCCGCGGGCAGGGACCGCGATCCTCACCCGGGTCCCGCGCAGCCCGGACAGCCACAGCTCCAGGACCTCCTGGTCTGCCGGCCAGGCCGGGACCAGCACCCGTGGCGGCAGGTCCTCGTCGCGTTCCATGTACAGCTCGCGGACGAAGGAGGAGACCAGGCCGGCGGCGTCGAGGTCCTCCACCTTGTCCACCACCCAGCCTCGCCGGCCCATCACCCGGCCGCCCCGGACGAAGAACACCTGGAACGCTGCCTCGAGGTCATCCTCCTCCATCCCGATCACATCGAGGTCGTCCCGCCGGGACAGGACCATCTCCTGGCTCTCCATGGCCTTGCGGGCGGCGGTGAGCTGGTCGCGGAGCTTGGCCGCCCGCTCGAACTCGAGAGATCCCGCGGCATCCCGCATCTCCGAGTCCAGCCGGCCCAGGAGGGGCCGGTAGTTCCCGCCGAGGAAGTCCGACATCGCGTCGACCTGCCGGCGGTACCCCTCGTCGGTAACGCCGGTCAGCGACGGCACGCAGGGCCCGGCGCACCGCCCGATGTCGTAGTACAGGCACGGGCGCCGGGCCCGGGCCCGCTGGTCGAAGAAGGCGTTCGAGCAGGTCCGCACCGGGAACACGCGGGTCAGCGCGTCCAGGGTCTCGCGGATGGCGTAGGCGTGCCCATAGGGGCCGAAGTACCGGACGTCCTTGCGCTTGGCCCCGCGCATGACCCGGGCCCGGGGCCACCGCTCCCCGACCGTCAGGGCCAGGTAGGGGTACGACTTGTCGTCCCGGTAGCGCACGTTGAACCGGGGCCGGTGCGCCTTGATCAGGTTGTACTCGAGCATCAGGGCGTCGACCTCGGTGGAGGCCACGATCCATTCGACCCCTCGGGCGGCGGCCATCATGGCCTCGGTCCGCGGATGCAGGGGCCGCCCCCAGTACGAGGCCAGGCGCTTGCGGAGCGAGAGGGCCTTTCCGGCGTAGATCACCCGCCCGTCGCCATCGCGAAACAGGTAGGCGCCCGGCGCGTCGGGGATCGAGGAGGAGTGGGGGCGGGGAACGCTCGCCATCGCCTTCATTCTAGGAGCGCGCCCCGGCCCTTCCCGTGAACGATTCGTGCCGAAACGCCGAACGGGAGCAGGGGCGCTCCCGTTCGGGCTTGAACCGGCGGAGGTCCGTCAGTGGCCGGCCGCCACGATGAAGGTCCCCGTCATCACCGTGGGATGGAGGTCGCACCGGAAGAAGTACTGGCCAGGCTGCAGGGCCGTGAACTTGTACGTCGTCGACCCGGGCCCGACGACCACCGCCCCGGCACTGGCCGCCCCGCCCAGGCGGGTGGTCGCCGAGGAGTCCGTGTAGACCACGAAGTTGTGCGGGATCCCGGTGTCGCCGTTGGTGAACTTCACCGTGAAGAGCGTGCCTGCCGGCGCCGCCAGGCACTTCGTGTCGAACCCCTGCGTGCTGGCCCCGGCCGGCGCCGAGATCGTCAGCGCCGTCCCCATCGGCATGCAGGACACGCTCCCGGCCGGAGGGACGGATGACGTTCCGCTCGAGGTGGTGCCGTTCCCGGCGTTCGCCCGGTCGGTGGCCGCGGTGACCCCGGCGGAGAACGGATCCCCCATCGCCGGGTACGACGCCGGGGCCGCGGGGGCGTCGTCGGAGACCTTGATCACCCCCAAGTCGCCCTTGACCGCGTCGGCGAACGAGTGTGACAC